>JBOHBY010001243.1:0-17591 GCA_050698635.1 Spirillospora sp. | reverse complement strand
ATCGTGCGCCCCTGCGGCGGGTCGTGGCGGTCGTCCCGCCATGCGGCGGCGGCCCGGCGCAGCAGCCCGGCGTCGTGGCGCAGCCCGCCCTGGGCCGGCTGCTCGTTGATCGACGGCGTCCCGGCCGTCCGCCACGCTTCCGGATCGATCGCGGCAGGCCCGCCGGACTCCTCTCCAGGCGGCATGAGAACGAACCCCGCGACCGCCAGCAACGCCACCACGACCCCGGCCGCCACGGCCGCGCGCCAGGAACGCGGCAGGGCGAGCGGCGGACGGAGCCGGACGACGTCAGGCTCGAACGCCTCGATCTCGGCGCGCTGCGCGGCCTCGTCCAGGCCGGTCCGGTCGTCGATGGCGGCGACGGCCCGGTCCACGTCCTGGTAGCCGGCCTGGAGATGGAGGCTCAGCTCGGCGGCGACCTCCGGTGCGGTGAGGCCGTCACGACACAGCAGGTAGGCGAGCCGCTCGTGGGGCGACAGTTCGAGCAGCGCCGCCCGGACGGGCCCCGCCGAGTTCCGCGCGGGCTCGACGAAAAAGCGATGTAGTCCCGGCCGTCCGGCGGGCGGGTCGGTCAGCAGGAGCGCGACGAGCCGCGCCCGCATCGCCGGATATCCGCCGTTCCGCACCCGGACCGCGCGGGCGGCGGCCAGCCGGGCGCGCGTGAGCGGGGCGTCGCCGTCGTCCAGCACCAGGTACGCGAGCCGCAGAAGGCCGGCGTAGTGGTCGCGGTCCGCCGTTCGCACGCGGGCACCTCCCACCCGCATTGTGCGCACCGCGGATAACGGCCGGGTTGAGACCGCGACCGGCCCCCATACACCCGGTCGTCACCGATAGCGGACGTCGTAGGAAAGGTGCGTCACCCCGACCCCTTCGACGACCCGGGGGTCACCGAGCCACACGGGCGTGTTCGCGAGCTTGTCGAGGTAGCGGACACCGCTGCCGAGCAGCACCGGGACGACATCGAGGCTGATCTCGTCGAGCAGCTTGGCGTTGATGCACTTCTGGGTGACGTCGGCGCCGGTGACGGCCACGATCCCGTCGCCCGCATGCTTCTTGGCCTGCGCGACGGCCGCCTCGATCCCGCCTTCGGTGACGAACGTGAACGGCGTGCCTGGACGCGGCCACCCGTCTGGAACCGCGTGGGTGACCACGAACGTCTGCACGCCGAGCGGCGGTGCACCGTTCCATCCGCCCGCCAGGTCGAACGTCCGCCGTCCGCTGATCAGCGCGCCAACCTGCCCCCAGACCGTCGACAGCAGTTCGGCGCTGGCGGCCGAGACCTGGAACGGCATCGCGGCGTTCGGCATCGTCACCGGTACGTCGCCCTTGCCGTACCAGCTGAAGACCTCGTCCACCCCGTCGGACGCGTCGGCGACGAAGCCGTCCAGCGAGATCGACATGTTTCCCACAACCCTGGCCATCGCGGCCCTCCCTGCATCTCGTCCGGCCGGCGACATCCCCGCGGCCAGGAAGATGCATCACCCTAGGGAGCGGAAACGGGGGCGGCTTGTAAAAATTCACTCCGCCGGAAGCGGGCCAACGGCCAGCGCGTTACCGGGATTCTCCGCGAGGAAACGCCGCCGCAGGCGCAGGTAGCCGGTAGGGCTGTGGCCGGTGAAAGCCACGAAATCCTTGTTGAAATGCGACTGGTCGAAATAGCTCGCCTCGTGCGCCAGGAACGACCAGTCGACCGGCCGCGCCGCGTCGACCGACTGGACGACCCGCGCGAACCGGTAGATCCGCGCCAGCCTTTTCGGCGGGACGCCGACCAGGTGTTTGAACCGGGCGCCCAGGTAATTGACACTGACGCCCGCCTGATCGCTGAGTGCCTGAATGGGGGTGGCACCGCCCGTCCGGGCGATCTGGCGGATGGTGTGCTGCACCAGTCCCCAGCCGGGTGGCGCGTCCGTGAGCCGGGCCAGGAGCAGGCGTTCCAGCAGTTCCAGAGCGGCCTGCGCGGACGGGGCCGCACCCAGCCGTTCGCGGAGCTCACCGGCGAACCGGCCCCAGATCGCGTCCAGCGGCACGACCTGATCGCGAAGCTCGGACAACGGCGTCCGGACGAACGGAAAGACGCCACCCGGCTTGAAATGCACGCCGACGAGCCGGACGGTCGGCGGCCACTCGACCAGGTGGTAGCGCGTCCACAACCCCAGGCACCAGCTGTCCGCCCATTCCACCGGGGATGCGCCAGGGAGCGCGTCTTGCGTCCGATACGGCTCCCCCAGATTGACCATCAGATGTGCCGACGGCATGGGCATGACCTTCAACCGCGAATACGGCGCCGGCCCCACGACGTAATAGAGATCGTCGATGAGCCCGTCGAGCGGTGGCCCTGGAACCCGGCTCACATACTCCATACTTCCCCGCATCCCTGAGCCCGCCGGGGCTACAGCGCCTCTGCGGGGTCCTGGAGCGCCGGCGCGGAGTCGGTCAGCCGATCGGCACGGAGCGCACGGTACATCAACGCCGCGACAAGTGTGATGACCGCCGCCCACGCCCCATAAATGGCGGTGAAAAGCCAGAGCGCCCCCACGTCGACCTCGGCCACCGTGCCATCGGCCGTCCGCCCGGCGATGACCATGGCACCAAGCCCGCCCAGAACCAGGCCGGCGGCGACCCCGAAGACGCACTTCATGCCGCGCCCCACAGCAGCGCGATCCCGACAAGCAACACAGGCGCCGCGAACCGCCAGGTCAGCGGCCGATGTCCGGTGCTCGCGCCGTCCCCGCCAGCACCCATGATCGTATTCTGCCATTCCCAACACCGCCCCCCAAGCCCCAGCATGGGGGTCCACTCCTGCCTGGCTCCTTGAGGGCTCGGGGGAGGGCGACTCGGCCGTGTTGTCAGGTCCGGGCCTGCCTGCATCATCCCGGTGAGGCGTCCGCGTTGGACGCAAGGCGTGTTGGTGGATGCGGATCCGAGCGTGCTGGTCCTTGTGGGAGTCGGCGTCGGGCCACTTCCGCGTCGCCTGGATCCACCTCGGTCCCAGTCTCGGTGGTGGTGGGGGCGTGATTGGCGGCGAGCAGGGCGGCGGCAGGTTCCACAAAGCGTCCCTCGAACGGGACGACGTCCAGGCCTATCGGCTCTCCTAGTATGGCTTGTTGAATTATGAGGCCAATGGCGTTCCGACTGCCAAAGCGAAGGGTGTGATGTGTGGCATGCGAAGCGGGCGGCCGGGGCCAGATGAGGAGCCGTTGGTGGGGGACGGTGTCACCCCGAACATCGTGCGCGTCGCGGATACTGTGCGTCGTCCGGTCAGGCCTTTCACGATTACGGTCCAGGCCTATCTCGCGCATCTGCATCGGGCTGGCTTCTCCGCCGCTCCCAGGCCGTTGGGATTCGACGAGCAGGGACGCGAAGTGCTGTCGTTCGTGCCGGGTGAGGTTCCGCGCGAGCCGCTTCCGCGCGAGGCGACAGGTGAAGAGGTTCTCGTCGCACTGGCCCGTCTCGTCCGGCGGCTACATGACGCCGCGCAGGGCTGGACGCCGCCCGAGAACGCGACCTGGGCGACGCTGCCGGGGACGGAGGCGATCCCTTTCGTCGACACCGACGCCGAATTGGTCGGCCACCGCGACTACTGCCCGGGAAATGTGGTCTTCCGCGACGGGCTTCCGGCGGCCCTCATCGACTTCGACCTCGCCCGGCCGACCACCCGGATCTACGACATCGCCAACGCCCTCTACTGGTGGGCGCCGCTCCTGCACCCCAAGGACCGGACGCCCGCCCTGGCCGATGCCGACATCCCACACCGCGTCGCCGTCTTCGCCGACGCCTACGGGATGACCGGTCAACAACGCCACGACCTCATGCCCCTGGCCGAACGGATGGTTCATCGCTTCCACCTGGCCAGCCGCGCCGCAGCCGAAGCCGACCCGGTCTTCCGGCGCTTCTGGCTCGACGGCGTCAAAGACCGCATGCCCCGAGCCGAAGAATGGCTCACGCGGGAAAGTCCCGCCATTGCGGCCCTGCTCACCACGACATAGGCGGGGGTGCGCCGGAGTGCTTTCAGGTGTCGTCGGTTTCTGAGCGGGGCAGCCGGGCCAGCACGATTTCCGCGACGTCGCCGAGTACGCGCAGTTGCTCTTCGGTGAGCAGGTCGATGAAGTGTTCGCGCACCGATTCGACGTGCGCCGGTGCCGCCTCGACGATGGCGCGTTCGCCCTTCTCGGTGAGCACGACGTCGGCGCGCCGTCCGTCATCGGCGTCCTCGACCCGGACGACCAGGCCGCGCATCTCCATCCGGCCGATGTGCCTGGACAGGCGGCTCTTGGACCACAGCATGCGCGCGGCCAGCGCGCTCAGCCGCTGCCGGCGGTCGGCCGCGGAAGAGAGGGCTGACAGGACGTCGTAGTCCGGCGCGGAGAGGCCGCCGGGCCCGCGCAGGAGGTCCCTGGCCACCTCCGCGTCGAGCAGCAGGCGCATTCGCCGGTACCCGATCCACGCGCGGTACTCGGTGTCGTTCAGCCATCGCGCCATTGATGCATCGTAGCCATTACGTTGACACGTAAACCATCGGGGGGCTACGGTAACGTTTACCTGTAAACTAACTGGAGGAATCGGCGTGACGACGCTGTCGTTCGGCCTCGGTATACCCGCCGCTCCCGAACCGGGTTACGACCCGGTCGCGTTCGGGCAGAACGCGGAGCAGCTCGGATTCGACTTCCTGTCCGTCTCGGACCATCCGGCGGCGACGAGCCCCACCTACGAGGCGTGGACCGTGCTCTCGTGGATCGCCGCGTCGACCACGCGGATCAAGGTGGGGCCCCGGGTGCTCGGAATGCCCTATCGCTCCCCGGCCGTCGTCGCGAAGATGGCCGAGACCTTCGACCGGCTGTCGGGCGGGCGCCTGATCCTCGGTCTGGGCGGCGGCTACTCCGACGAGGAGTTCCAGGCGTTCGGCCTGGCGACGCCCACCCCGCGGGAGAAGGTCGACGGGATGGAGGACGCCATCCACATCGCCCGGGGGCTGTGGTCGCAGCCGCAGTTCAGCTACTCCGGCAAGATCTTCAAGGTCGAGGCCGCGGACGTCGTGCCCCGACCCGAGCACCGGATCCCGATCTGGCTCGGCACCTTCGGCGACCGGGCGCTGGCCGTGACGGGCAGGCTGGCGGACGGCTGGATCCCGTCGTTCGGCATGGCCCCGCCGGACCAGGCGATCGTGCTCCGGGACAAGATCTTCGCCGCGGCGGAGGGGGCCGGGCGCGACCCCGGCGAGATCACCTGCGCCTACCACCTGGAGGTCGACCCCAGCCCGGACGCGCCCGACGAGCCGTGGATCGTGTCCGGCTCGGTCGCGAAGATCGCCGAGACGCTGGCCGGGTTCACCAAGATCGGGTTCAACGCGTTCAGCATCGTGCCCGGCGGCCCGGACCGTGCCGAGACGATCGAGCGCCTGGCCACCGAGATCGTCCCCGCGGTGAGGGAACTGGCCTCGGACGCGTCCTAGCCCGGACGGGTCCCAGCCCCGGACGGGTCGTAGCCACGGGCGCGGTCGGGGTCGCCGAGCAGCGTTGTGCGTTGGTCAGCGTTGTGCGTCGAAGGCGGCGAACCGTAGTTCGCTCGTGTAGGAATGGCCGCCGGTCCGGGCCCACAGTTCGTCCGGGCCGGGGGCCATTTCGCTGAAGCGGACGTCCTGCGCGCGCGCCGCGAATCTGGTGAGCTGCCGCACCAGGAGCGGGCTGTCCAGATCGATGTAGATCGGCTTGCCCTCCTGGGCGGTGCGGGCGAAGACGTGCCTTGGCAGGTCGATGCGCTCGCGTAAGCGCTGCACCGCGAGGAAGGCACCTCGCGCGTCGCGCGCCCCGATCTCCCCCGCGCCGACCGACCACGTCCTTCTGGACAGGACGAGGTCGTCGACGGCGACCTCGCGCAGATGCTCGCCCGGCCGGACCTCGAACAGGGTTCCGTTGGGCCGCTTGGGGAAGCCGAAGATTTCCAGCGGGTTGCGTTCGAGCCGCAGCCACGACAGCGGTACCGCGACGAGGCGTACGGTCCGGTCGGTCGCGCGGTCCACCAGGCGCAGTCCCGCCGGGCCGCGCTCCACCAGCAGGTCGGCTAGGTGGCGGCGCAGGTGCGGGGGCAGCGGCGACCGGTCACAGGCCTCGATCTCCGGGCAGTCGAGCGCCTGCCGGTTGAAGGTCTTGTTCGCGTGCCGCAGGGTGGCGTTCATGAGCGTCTCGCCGTCGTCGAGCAGTTCCCGGTAGGCGGCGAGGACCTCGTCCGTCACCGTCGGGTGGTGCTCGGCCACGAACGGCGCGAACATACCGTGGGTCAGGAGCTCCTCGTCGGAGTGCACCTCGCTGATCACGAGGCGCGTGGGCTGCGTGAGCGTGGACGCGTCCGGTGCCGCGGCGAACATGAGGTCGACGTCGCACACGGCGGGCAGGTGGATCGCGTTCGCCGCCAGGAATTCAGCCAGGGTGGCGGGGGCATTGTGGGAATCGTCCGCGAACGCGCCGGCGCCGGCGGCGGTGCGGAGGCGGTCGTGCCAGGTGTCGAGGGTTCGGTCGACGTCCTCGAACGCGGGTCTGAGGCGCTGCGCGTCGTCGGCGAAAGCGCGTAGGTAGTCGTTCACCGAGGCCGTGCCGCCGGGGAAACGGGACGTGAACCACTCCGTGAGCAGGTCGGCCTCCATGCGGTGCCGCAGCCGCGGCAGGAAGAGGAAGACCTCGGTGATCAACGGCAGGGCGCGTCGCACCCGTCCGGTCAGTTCCCCGCCGATCACCAGTGAGTCGAACCGGCCGGTGGTCTCCTCGTAGATCAGGGTTCGGTCCTGGTAGAAGCCGCCCTTGTCACGCGTTGACGACTCCCCCGTCGTCCGCACGAACAGGGCGTCCAGTCCCGCGAGCGCGTTCCTGCGCCCGGGTCTGTCGGCGGTCGCCTGGACGGCGACGGTACGCGCGCACTCCGACACGAGCTCCGCGAGCGGGACGGACGCCGAGCCGGCGGCCAGGCTCTCCAGTGGCGGCATCGGATCGTCGACGCCGTAGGGGAGTTCGAGATCGCGGACGATCAGGCCCAGATCGGCGAGCCGGTCCAGGCTCGCGCGGGCGTCCGTTCCCGGTAACGCCGCGTCGATCTGCTCGATGGTGTGTGCGCCGTCGCACAGGCTCAGTGCTTGCAGGTCAACGGGCGGGAGGTCGGTGTGGCGGGTGCGCGGGCCGATGACCCGGTCGAGTTCGTCTATCTGGGTGTAGTCGGCCGGGAGGTGGTCGACTTCGTTTTCGGTCAGCTCAACGCCGGGGGAGCGTCGCGGGGCGGCGATCGTGGCGATGTCGTGCGTGGTGGAGTACCAGCGCAGGATCGCGTCCGCCACCCAGCGGGCGAGGAAGGCGTGGTGGCGCAGGGGCGACTCGGTCCAGTGGAGCCCGCTCGCCTCCGGGTCGAAACGTCCGACGGAGAACGGTCCGGCGTGCCCGGTCGAGTCGTTCTTGGCGCAGGCCCGCTGCATGTAGAGGGCGAGCGTGTCGGCCTGGAGCCGGTCCTTGGCCCGCCAGGCGGACGGGTCGAGCGAGATCTGGTCGAGCCAGTTCTCGATCCTCAGGCAGGCACCGGGGTTGAGCCCGAACAGCATGTCGCGCAGGGGTTCGCTCTCCACGAAGCGGGTGCACACGGCCAGCCGCGCAGAAGTGAGCCCGGTGTCATAGCGACTCTCGAACTGCTCGGTGAGGCGGCGGTGCTCCGCCCGTCCGGTCTCGATCACGGCCGCGAGCCGCTGGACCTCGCCGTCGGTGGCGATCTTGCCTCGTCCGGCTCGCACGGCGCGCAGGACCCTGCTCACGGGCAGTTCCGCGGACAGTTCCCGGAGCCTGGCCTCCAGCGCCTCGATCCCGGCGCGCAGCTCCCGCTCCTTGACCACGACCGCGCCCGCCGAGGCCGCGGTCTCGGTGTGGGCCAGCTCCGACAGCCAGGCGATGGGGAACCCGGCCATTCTCAAAACGAACGGTTGACGTCGCATCCCCTCTACTCCTCTCGGCGCGCGCGGGCGCCGCGTCACGCCTCTGCGAGGAGGCAGCTCAATCTCGCGTTGGACAGTGCGCTGATCACACCCGGCCTCGCCTCCGGGACGAATCGCGCGAAGCAGCCGGTCGGCGTCCCGCCGATGCAGAACGGGCTGATCACCGAATTGGCCTGTACCCGTTCGATGTCGCCGGCGTCGTTCACCATCACGTCCACCGGGTAGGGGGGCGTCGGGACGACCTCCTGGACCATGTGGTAGCCGGTGCGGACGGCGTCGTCGATGAGCTTCGCCCACTCGCCGGGCGACGTCCGCTCACCGAAGACGACCTCCCGCCCGGCGTCGCCGGTGGCACCCTTGAGGATGAAGTTCTCCTGCCGGTCGACCAGCAGCTCCGGCAGGTTGTGGCCGTCGCCGCGCCACCGCACGTCGCGGTCGCCGACCAGTCGGCTCCACGGCACGTAGCGCTCCACGAGCTCGCGCTCGGCCGGATTCATCCAGGGGAGCCCCTCCGAGACCATCGCGAGCAGCTTCTTGGTGTGGACCAGCCAGCTGCTGGCGGACGGGATCACCCGGAACCCGCCGTCGAGGGCCTTGCCCACCGGGCCGATGTCGTAGCCGCCGACGCTCGCGTCGTACTCGGTGAACTCGGCGATGCCCAGCGGGAAGTCGAGCCGGTCAGGCAGGCCGATGCCGTCCAGCAGGTCCTCGAAGTCAAGGTGGACGGCGTTGACCCCGTGCTGGCGCAGCTCGGCCACCTGGAAGTCGAAATGCCGGGACGGGACGCCGGCCCCCCACTCCCGCGTCGTGCCGACAATCGCGGCGGACGGCGCCGTCCCGAGCTCGGCGCAGGTACGTTTGATCAGCGCCGCGAGCTGGGCGAAGGTGTCGACGCCCACGAAGGAGGGTTGTCCGGCCAGCTCCCTGACCCGCCGCCACGCGCGCTGGTAGAGCTGGAAATGCACCATTCCGCCGATCGCGCCGCTGACGTTCATCTCGACGAACTTCGGCCCGTCGTGGCCGATCACCACGTCCGCGCGGGCGATGTCCGCGCAATGGCGTAGTTCGAAGTTCTCGTCGTCGACCCAGTAGGGGCAGTCGTCGGGGTCGAGGCCGAGCGCGGCGATCCGTCCGGCCCGGTCGGGGGCCAGCTGGACGACGGTTTTGCGCAGCAGCTGAAGCAGGTCGGCGGTGGCGGTCAGCAGTTCCCGATAGGAGCTTTTTGGCACCACGAACGGCTGTAGCGCGATCGGGAGAACCGGGAGCGGGAGCTCGCGCAGCTCTTCGCGCATCACGTCGGCGATCCGCTCGACGGGCAGGCCGATCTCCGGCGGGGCCTGCCGTTCACCAAACCATGATGGCTGCATTACCGCTTCCCTTCGGCGGTCGACGGCGCGGAATGGCCGACCAGAAACTCGTCCAGGTGTATTTGGCGAAAGTTGTCGTTGTTCGCGCAGGTGTGCGCCAGATCGAGCCTGGGTGGACGTTCATCGTCGTGAAAGTACACGGCGCGCAGATCTCCGGCACCGGTGAGTTCGAAGACCGGGTTGGCGACGAGAAAGTCGCGAACCGCCGGAGTGTCCCGGTTGGAACGCCACCACACCCGCAGGTTCCCCGAATGGTTCGGGGCGAGCTGGATACGCGGGCCGAAGCGCCGTTTCCATTGGAAGATGCCCTGGCTCAGCCACGGCTCCACCGCGCCGAAGTCGACCTGGCGGATCCCGTTCTCGTCGGCCCACTCCAGCATCAGGTGGTACAGGATCTTCATGGCGCCTTCGTCGTGATGCTGCTTGGCACCGTCGCGGACGCCGAGCAGCCGGACGGTGAGAACGTCCCCGTCACGGCGGCAGAGGACGCCCGCCGAGCGTTCCCCTTCGATGCGGGCGAACCCGAGGACCCCGCGCCGGAAAAGGCATTCGTACGCGCTCTGCTTGGTTTCGCTGCGGGCCCGCTCGCCGTGCCGGAGCCGCATGGTCGGCACGTGCATCCGGTCGTAGAAGAAATTGAAGGAATCGTCGTCCGACACGACCTCGAAGAGCAGATCACGGGCGTTGCGCCGCGCATTGAACCATTGGCGTTCCCGCCGCGAGACCGCTTTCCGCCATTCGCCGGAGCCGGAGCCGGACAGGTCCACGATCAGGTGCATCCGGTAGGGCAGCACCAGGGCCGCGTTCGTGGGCAGGCGCCCGACGTCGTCCGCCGCACAGCCCACGGCGACAAGGTCGGCCCGCGGTAACGCTCGCTTACCGCCGTACAGCCCGGACCGGCTCACCGTGCCCTGTTTGCGGGAGATCGTCGGTGCCCCTGACGCCTCGCGGCGCTGTTCGAGAACGTCCAGGATCCAGACCGTGCCGTGCCACGTGCCCGCGTAGCCGATGGTGGGCGCCTCCTGCCCGGCGGTGGACAGCACCGAGATGTACGGCCGCACCCGCGTGTCGACCAGGCTCCGGGTGGTGACCAGCCACGGATTCGTGCTTTGCGACCAGGCGTACTTCGCGTGCAGCCGTTGCCGCCGCAGTTCAGCGCCAATGCGCATTACCTCGCTCCTTCTCCGCTGTTTGCCGGTTCTCGCTCCAGCCGCGGGAGCGGCACCTTTCTGATCTCCGTGCGCATGGCCCAGCGGCTGATCGGACGGATCGGCACCGAACCGGCCACGAACAGGACGGCGAGCAGCAACCAGCCGGCCGGGCCCCAGCCGACCAGCAGCGACGTCATCACCAGCGGCGCGATCAGCTCGGCCGCCGAATATCCGGCGGCGAACGTCGTCTGGTATTCGCCGTGCGCGTCCCGCGGTGTGAGACCGACCGAGATGCCCCACGAACTCGTGGAGAAGTAGAGCTCACCGACCACGTGCACGGCCGAGGCGAGGAGCAGCAGGAAGATCACCAGCAGGCCGGAGCGGTGGTAGCTGGTCGCGAAGAGCAGGCAGGCGACCGACAGCGCGGCGCCGCTGTAGAGCGCGGCGCGGGCGGCGCCGGGTACCGTGCGGCCCATCCGGCTGGACCGGTTCTGGAACAGCACGATCGCCGCCGCGTTGAACACCGTGATCACCCCGACGATCCAGGCCGGGGCCCCGGTGTGGGTGGTGATCCACAACGGCACGCCGACGGCCAGCATGCCCCAGTTCAGCGCGAGGACCCCGAACAGCATGGTGACGACCAGGAACGGAACGTCCTTGGCCACCAGCACGCGGCGCTTCTCCTTGCGGTCGAGCAACGAGCTGACGTGCGGCACCCGCACGGCGAGCAGGGCGCTGAGGATCGCGGCGACGCTGTAGAGCAGGATCAGCCCGACGTAGGCGGGACGGGTGTCGAAGTAGAGGACGAGCCCGCCCACGGCCGCCCCGACGGCCATCCCCGCGTGCGAGACCACCCGGTTGGTGGACATGGCGGTGACCCGCTCCGGGCCGTCGACCAGTCCGGAGATCAGCGCCATCCGGATCGCGGGCAGGATGCGCTGCGCGGTGACCGCGACACAGGCCACCAGGACGAACGTCCAGAATCCACGCACGAACACATAGCCGACGGTGGCCACGCCCTGGACGAGGCTGATCACCACCAGGATCTCCCGCACGCCGACCCGGTCGGCGAGATATCCCGCCGGGCTCCCGAGCAGCAGGCTGAGGATGCCCGCCACGGTGACCCCGACGCCGAACTCCCACGCGGAGAGGCCGACCGAGCGGGTCAGGAAGATCGCCCAGCTGGTGTACCAGGCGCCGGAACCCACGGTCAGCGCCAGGGTGGCCTGGTGCACGGATCCGGCCGACCCGTAGAAGACCCTGAAAGGCTGAACCGGCTTCATCACAGCTGCTCGGTGCCGACCGAACGGCCGGAGCCCTCCGACGACGCACCGTCCCCGTCCCCGTCCCCGTCCCCGTCCCCGTCCCTGCAACCGTCCCGCGCGGCGTCCGGCGTGACGGTGTTCGGCTCGGCGGCCGTGACCGGCTCGACGGCGGTGTCGGGTTGGACGACGTCCGCCCATGTGCGCCCGGCCGACGGCACGATCTCCAGGAGCTTGAAGTCCAGCCGCACCTCCAGCCGGCGCGTCTCGGACCGGAACAGCACGAGGTCGAGCCCGTGGTCGTCGCACAGCCGGTGGAGAAGGTCCGGGTCACCGGCGTTGCCGACGAATCCGAGGAAGAGCCTGCCCCCCGGAGCGAGGTGACGGGGCGCGTCCTGGAGGAACCGGCGGTGGGCGTCGTATCCGGGGTCGAAGAAGGCGTGGTGCAGGTCGGTGTCGTTGACGAAGCCGTCGGCCGGCTTGGTGAAGTTGGACTTCCAGTAGATGAGGTCGAAGCGGTCGGCGGGGCCGAGCGCGGCGAACAGGTCGCTGCGCGTCACCGTCATCCGCTCCGCGACGCCGTGCCGGTCGGCGTTGCGGCGGGCGTTGTCCACCGCGGCCGCGCTGATGTCCGAGGCGACCACCCGCCGGCACCCGGACTGGGCGGCGGCGACGACCGCCGTGACGCCGGCACCGCCCCCCATTTCCAGGAAGCGCCCCTCGCGCGGGTAGGGCAGCCACTCCGTGAACAGCTCGGTGACCGGCGTGAACGTCGGGCAGAACACCCCGGGCCCCAGATCCCACGACCGGCCGAGCAGCTCGAACTCGTCGGGTACCTCCTGCGCGTCGAGATGGCGCCGGTACAGCACGGCGCCACGCTGCCGACTCGATGGTTCGTCCGGCCGCCGGCCGGGCCGCGGGCCCGTCTGGTCGCTCGCCGTCATGAGATCACTCACTTCCCCCGTGCCGGGCGACGAGCGCGAGCACCCTGGCTGGACTTCCCGAGCCGCCGACGATCGGCAGCGGACCTGCGATGAGCAGCGCGCCCTGCTCCGGTAACGTGCCGAGGTTCCGCAGCTGGGTGAGCCCGTACTTGCCGGCGCCGTGCATGTACCAGTGGCACGGGTAGGGCCGGTCCGTGAACGTGCCCGCCTGCCCGGCGTCGGTGCCGACGGTCTCCACCCCGAAGCCGATCACCGGGGTCGACTCGGCGAGCCAGCGCGCGCATTCCGGCGCGACGCCCGGCGTGTGGCCGTCGTTGAGGAACGTGGCCGGGTCGCCGCTCCGGGCGTCCCAGCCGGTGCGGTAGAGGAGCCAGCCGCCGTCGGGCAGCTCGCCGTGTTCGGACTGCCATGCCTCGACGTGCTCGCGGCGCAGCAGGAAGTCCGGGTCGGCGGCGGCCTCGGCGGAGAAGTCGAGCACCGCGGCGGGTGCGACGAGCCGTCCGGACGGAACCTGCGCCACGCTGTCGAGATCCCTGCCCGACAGCCAGTGCGCCGGTGCGTCGAAATGGGTTCCGGTGTGCTCCGACAGCCGCAGGTTGTGCCAGCGCACGTCCGGTCCCGCCGCGTCGAACTCGCTGATCACCTGCCGCTCGAACGGCCAGGGCTGCCCCCGCTCCGGCGGCAGCTGGATGATGGGAGTGCGCTCTGAGAGCGGCGCGGTGAGGTCGACGACTTCGACGCCGCCTCCGCGCAGTTCATCGAGTAACCGGTCGAGGACGTTCACGGTCACGTTCGCGTTTCCTCGACGTCGGGAACGGCCACCGGCCGCATCGGGGTGGACCAGTCCGGGGGGCCCGACCGGCCGCGGACGGTCTGGTCGTAGTGCTTCTGCAGGCTGCGGGTGAGCGGCCCCACCTCGCCGTCGCCGACGGGGATGCGGTCGACGGAGGTGATCGGCGCCAGCTCGGACATCGTGCCGCAGAGGAACAGCTCGTCGGCCACGTAGAGCTCGGTCCGGTCGATCTCGCGGCGGGACAGGTCCACGCCGAGTTCGGACGCGGCGAGCCGCGCGACCGTGTCGACGGTGATGCCCTCCAGCACGCCGCTCGTCGCCGGTGGCGTGACCAGCCGGCCGTCCCTGACCATGATCACGCACGAACCGGGCGCCTCGGACACCGTGCCGCGCTGGTTGAGCAGCAGCGCCGTGTCGTAGCCGTTGCGCGCCGCCTCATGCTGGGCCAGGCGGCTGTTGTGGTAGTTGGCGCCTGTCTTGATCCGCGGCGGCATCGAGTCGTCGCTGATCCGGCGCCAGGACGAGATCGTCGCGGCGAGCCCCCTCTCGTGGGCGGCCGACCGGGGCGCCGGGGTGGCCGTGATGTGGACGCCGGTCTCCGTCGTGTGGTGCATCGGGTCGAAGCTCGAACCCAGGTCGAAGTAGGCGACCACGCAGATGTGGCAGTCCTGCTCGAAGTCGTTGGCCACCAGCAGTTCCTGGCAGGCGCGCGCGAGGTCGGCATCGGTGTACTCGATGCTCAGGTGGAGGCTCTTCATCGACCGGCCCAGCCGCGTCAGATGCTCGGCCATGCGGAAGGCGTAGAGCTGCCCGTCGGTCTCGTCCCAGTAGGCGCGGATGCCCTCGAACACGTTCGCGCCCCAGAACGCGGCCGGGCTGCGTGCGTGCAGGACGCATTCGTCCCACGGCACGATTCGACCGTTCAGCCAGGCGAAGGCGGGTGCCTGCGCTGTCATGTGAACACCTGCTTTCTTGGCGTGTCGTCGGAAGCCGATCGGACGGCTCCGGTGGCGGCGGCCACGGCCGGCTCGACGTCGGCGGGTTCGGTGCCGTGCGCGGCGATATGACCGTCCGGGCGGATCAGCCACCAGGCCGAGGTGAGCCCGGCGTAGGCGGCGAGCAGGTCGCCGTGCGCGTCGCGTACGGCCTTCACCCCGTCGGGCAGCTCGACATCGTCGCTTTCGGGGTCGGTGTGCGAGGCGGGCAGCACCAGGACGGTGTTCACCGGGACCGGCACATCGAGGGCGGTCGCGCCCTTGGCGAACGCGCTGGCGTCGCCGGTGTCCGCGCAGAAGTAAAGGCAGACGAACCCTTCGCCGAACAGGTGCCGTAGCCTGCGCGGGTCGTCGGCTCCCGGTGGCGGGTCGTCGGTTTCGGGCAGTTTCGCGTCCGGTGCGAGAGAGCCGACCAGGGGGTGGGTGCGGGCGACGATCGGCGAGTCCGCGTACACGAACGGCTCCGCCATCCGGCCGCTGTTGACGTGCTTGCGCATCTGCCGGAAAGGGCCCGCGAGCTGGAGCAGAACGGACCGCGCGGCGCGGCGCACGCGGCTCGGCGGCACCATGAACCGGATGGTCGCCTCGGTGATCCGCAGATTCTCTTCCGCGGCGGCGTGCCGTTCGTCGTGATAGGTGTCGAGCAGCGTTTCCTCGGCGCGTGCGTCGAGGACGGCGGCGAGTTTCCAGGCGAGGTTGTCCACGTCCTGGATTCCGCTGTTCATGCCCCGCGCGCCGTAGGGCGGGAGCGCGTGCGCGGCGTCACCGGCGAGCATCACGCGGCCGACCCTCATCCTGTCGACGACCCGCTGGTGGAACCGGTAGGTGCTGACCCAGTCGACCTCGTACGGAACGTCCCCGATCACCGCGCGCACGCGCCTGTCGAACGCTCCCGACTCGCGCTCGCGGTCGATGTCGGCCTCGGGTGGCAACTGCCAGTCGATGCGCCAGATGTCATCCGGTTGCGGATGCATGACGAGCTGCCGCCCCCGGTTGGAGCTCGGGTCGTAGTGGAAATGCCTTTCCTTCACGAGCGGCAGGCGGGCCCGGATGTCGGTGATGAGGAACCGGTCGCCGTGGGAGTAGCCCGTCCAGCGTGCGCCGACCATTTCGCGCAATTCGCTGCGCACGCCGTCGCATGCGATCAGGTAGCGGAACCGGAAGCTTTGTTTGGCCTCGCCAGCGCGGGTGCGGGCGGTGACGCCGTCCTCGTCCTGGTCCACCCCGATCACGGAGTGGTTCCATTCCAGCCGGCAGTTCGGGTCGGCCTCGACGACGTCGGCGACGATCTGCTCGATGCGGAACTGCGAGATGTTCACGAACGGCCCGAAACCCGGCCGGTCCGGGTAGTGCTCCGTCCGTATCTCCTTGTCCCGGATATAGGTGTGCCCCACCCGCCAGACGACGCCCTCTTCGGCGATCGCGTCGCCGACTCCGAACTTGTCCAGCACCTCCAGCACGTCACCCTGAATGAGGCACGCTTTCGACCCCCGCTTCACCAGGTGAGGATCGGCCTCCAGGACGATGCTGCGGACGCCGAACTGCGCGAGTCTGGCCGCCAGCACCAGACCGACCGGGCCCGCGCCCACGATCCCGACCGGCGCGTCGAATTCCGCCGTCATGCCATCTGGTCCTCTTCTGCCGAGTATTCGGAGTCTTTGGTGAGGTCGACCGCCTCGAACACCGGTACGTCCCGCACGGCGTCCAGGTAGGGCGTGCCCTCGGTGTAGCCGGTGCCGGTGGCGTCGCCGAGCATCCTGACCGCGAGCCGGTAGTGCGTCGTGCGCCAGCGCAGCAGGGCCCGCGCGAATCCCTTCATCGCCTCCTGCACCCGGTCCCGGTCGGCCGCCGTGAAGTCGGCGGATTCGCGCATCGCGGTCAGGCCGTCGTCCAGCGTCTGGCCACCGGCGAGCACCCGTTCGCGGATCTCCGGCACGGACCGGTACGCGGCCGAGTCGACGCGGTCCGGTTCCGGTGTCCGGCACAGCGCCTCGACGATCTTGTAGTTGCGGGACTGGATGGCGCTGGCACCCTCGGTGAAGTTCCGGAACGTGCGGAACGACTCGACCTGCATGGTGGCGAGCATCGAGAACAAAGGCGCCACTTCCAGCAGCGCGTCCTGTGCCGCGGTCAGGAAACGTTCGGCCTTGTCGACCTCGTGTTCGGCCAGCGCGGCGATGGCCGCGCGCAGTTGCACCGCGATGAACGAGAAGGAGGTCTCGAACGCCTGCAGAACGCGCAGGAAAAGGTATTCGTCGTGCAGCGAGGCGACGGGAAGATTGCTGAGCCGCATCACCAGCCGTTCGTGCTGCGACATGTCCGCGCGCACCACCGAGCACACCTGCCGGGCGATCTGCTCCGGTTCGGTCGCGATCACCGAGTCGGCGAGCCCGAGCCGCCGCAGCGCGGGGCGAATGGCGCGCACGCCGTGCCGGTACCTCTTGGTCCGCATCGACGCGTCCGGACGGAGCTCGGGCAGGATGTTGAGATATCCCTCCGCGATGCTGAGCTCGAAGTTCAGCGCGTCCGCGACGAGCTGGACGATCGTGCGGTCGCACCGCGACCGGACATACGGCGCGTGCTCGACCGGATCGTCGACCCCGGGCAGGTCCAGCAGGTCCAGCGCGAGATAGGTCGGGTAGTCGTAACGGCCGTCCGGCTTGTCCAGCGCGGTGTCGAGAAAGGCCAGCAGGGTCCGCACATCGGCCCACGGAGCGCTCAGTTCCGATAAGCGGCCGCGTATGCCGTCGAGCGTGTCGAGTAACTCCTTCGAGACGAAGTGCTTGCCTGCCAGATGGAACTGCCGGACGATCTCATCGTAGGGAAATTTGTCGATGTCACAGCGTTGCAGCCATGACTCCAGGTCCGCCGTTGTGGTCACTAGCCGCTCCCATTCACCTCGACTTGCGGCCGAACAGTTGCCGGTATTCCTTCAGATCCGTGCAGAGCCTGGCGACGTCGTCGCGGTTGTTGAAGTAGTGGAAGGAGAGCCGCAGGACATCCCGGCGCGGGCTGACGACGACCCCCCGGTCGGCGAGCCACGCCGACAACGCGGCCGGGTCGGAGTCGATGAGCCCGATGTGCGCGCCGCGCCGTGCCGGGTCGCGCGGGCCCCGCAC
>JBOHBY010001242.1:0-3930 GCA_050698635.1 Spirillospora sp. | reverse complement strand
CGTCACCCAGCACCGCCGCGCCCTCGTCGTCCAACGCACCGGCTGGGGCAAGTCCGCCGTCTACTTCGTGGCCACCCGCCTGCTCCGCGATCGCGGCGCCGGCCCCACCGTGATCGTCTCGCCGCTGCTGGCGCTGATGCGCAACCAGATCGGCGCCGCCGACCGCGCGGGCATCCACGCCCGCACCATCAACTCGTCCAACACCGGCGACTGGGAGCAGATCTTCGCCGAGGTCGAGGCCGGCGCGGTCGACGTCCTGCTGGTCAGCCCCGAGCGGCTCAACAACCCCGAGTTCCGCGACCTCGTCCTGCCCAAGCTCGCCGCCGGGGCCGGGCTGGTCGTCGTGGACGAGGCGCACTGCATCTCCGACTGGGGGCACGACTTCCGCCCCGACTACCGGCGCCTTCGCACCCTGCTGGCCGAGCTGCCGCCCGGCATTCCGGTGCTCGCCACCACCGCGACCGCCAACGCCCGCGTCACCCAGGACGTCGCCGAACAGCTCGCCGGCGACGACGCCCTCGTCCTGCGCGGCCCGCTCGAACGCGACTCGCTCCACCTCGCCGTCGTCACGCTCCCCACCGCCGAGCAGCGCATCGCGTGGCTGGGCGAGCACCTCGGCGAACTCCCCGGCTCCGGCATCATCTACACCCTCACCGTCGCCGCCGCCCACGAGATCGCCGGCTACCTCCGCGACCGGGGCTACGAGGTCGCCGCCTACTCGGGCCAGACCGAACAGGCCGAACGGCTCCAAGCCGAACAGGACCTGCTCGACAACAAGCTCAAGGCCCTCGTCGCCACCAGCGCCCTCGGCATGGGCTTCGACAAGCCCGACCTCGGTTTCATCGCCCATGTGGGCGCCCCGCAGTCCCCGGTGGCCTACTACCAGCAGATCGGACGCGCGGGCCGCGGCGTCGACCGCGCCGAGGTGATCCTCCTGCCCGGACGGGAGGACCGCGACATCTGGGCCTACTTCGCCAGCCTCGCGTTCCCACCGGAACCGGTCGTCCGCCGCACCCTGGAAGTCCTCGAAACCGCAGGCCGCCCGCTCTCCACCGGCGCCCTAGAACCCCAGGTCGACCTCAGCCGCACCCGCCTCGAAATGATGCTCAAGGTCCTCGACGTGGACGGCGCGGCCCGCCGCGTCAAAGGCGGCTGGACGGCGACCGGCCGCCCCTGGTCCTACGACCGCGAACGCTACGAACGCGTGACCGCCGAACGCCGCCGCGAACAACAGGCGATGCTCGACTACATCTCGACCCCCGCCTGCCGCGAGGAGTACCTACGCCGCCAGCTGGACGACCCCGGCGCCGCCCCCTGCGGCCGCTGCGACAACTGCACCGGCCGCCACCGGTCCGCCGATGTCACCCAGAAGAGCACCACCCAGGCCCGCGACCGCCTGCACCGCCCCGGCGTCGACATCGCCCCCCGCCGCATGTGGCCCGCCGGAGTCAAGGACGACCTGGGCGTCTCCGGCCGCATCGAACTCCAGGCCGAGACGGGCCGCGCCCTGGGCCGCCTCACCGACATCGGCTGGGGCAACCGCCTGCGCGACCTGTTCGCCTCCGACGACACCGACGTCCCCGCCGACCTGATCGACGCCGTCGTCAAGGTCCTCGCCGCCTGGGACTGGCCCGCCCGCCCCACCGGCGTCGTCACCATCGGCTCCCGCTCCCGCCCCCGCCTGGTCAGCACCTTCGGCCACCGCATCGCCGAGATCGGCCGCCTGCCCTACCTGGGCGAACTCACCCCCACCGGCGACCCCGTCCCACGCCGCCACAACAGCGCCCAACGCCTCCGCTCCGTCTGGCAAACCCTCTCCGTCCCCACCGACCTGGCCGCAACCCTCCCCAACGCCCCCGGCCCCGTCCTCCTCGTGGACGACCGCATAGAGACCGGCTGGACGATGACAGTCGCCACCCGCCTCCTAAGAGAGCAGGGCGCCCAAACCATCCTCCCCTTGACCCTGGCAACCCCCAACTAGAACGCACAGCACAACAGCCGCACCGCCCACCCCTACGCCCAGCCGAAGATCGGACGCGCTACGAAATCATCCCCACCCAGGCGCCACATGCCACAAGGACTCCACCGCCCATCGTCACGACCCCATCCCCGACCGCGACGGACCCACCAGAGCCGCTGCTCGACATCCCCAAGCACCCAGCCGTCCGACCACGACCAATCCAGCGCCCAGATCGCCGCACCAAAGACCGACCCACCTAACTCCGAACGCCCCGCGAGTCTCCCGGCGGTCGATCCGGGACCCGCTGGCAAGGACGGCATCGCCCACTTCGCCCTTGGCCGTAACTCGAAACACCCTCGCCCCCGCAGAGCGCTCATCCAGGGATTCTCAACCCAACTCCGTAGATCGCACCGATGACCTGCGGTGACGTCCGAGGCAGGCCGGCCACCCAATGGATATGACCCATAACTTATCGTGAACATGAATGCTCGATGCGACGTCCCGCTCCGGTTCCAAAGGAGGGCACCGTGCCGCGCTCTTCGGTATCGGTCGGCGAGTGCCGTCCACGGAATCGGACGTGCGGGCCAACCCCAAAACGCTCGACATATCCACCGAGCTCAGCCACCGGGCATCGAAGGCGCTGACCACGGCAAGGGAGGTGTGGCAACGCACCGAGCGGTGCGGTCGAGTCGACGAATATGAAGCCGAGCGCTGCCTCACCGATGAGTCTGCCGCCGCCCACAGGTCCACCTTCGACAGAGACAACCAACTCATCGGGAGTAATCATGGGCCTCATCCATATCGAGATGTTCGCGACCCTCGACCTGGTCGGGCAGGCGCCCGGCGCCCCCGACGAGGACCCGATCGGGTTCCCGTTCGGCGGCTGGCAGGCGCCTCTGCTGGACGACGTCGCCGGGGCGCAGATCGGCGCCTCGTACGAGGGCACGGACGCCCTCCTGCTCGGCCGACGCACCTACGACATCTTCGCCGCCTTCTGGCCGCACCAGGAGGGCGGCCAGGACGACGAGATCGCCAGGCTGTTCAACAGGGTTCCGAAGTACGTGGCCTCCCGTGGCAAGCCCGACCTGTCATGGGCCGGGTCCACCCAACTCGGCCCGGACCTCGCGGGCGCGGTGCGCGAGATCCGTGACCGGCACGAGAACGTGAAGGTCGTCGGGAGCCTGAACCTGGTGCAGACCCTCCTGCGCGAGAAGCTCTTCGACCGTCTCAACCTGTGGGTACACCCGATCGTGCTCGGCGTCGGCAAGAAGGTCTTCGACGGCGGCGCGGTCCCCACGAACGTCACCCTCCTCGAGCCTCCGGTAGCCGGCCCCAAGGGCGCCGTCTTCCTGCGCTACGGCTTGGCCGAAGGCACGCCCGGAACAGGGGACATGAGCGCACCCGATCGCGGCACCGGACGCGACGACTAGAGCCGCCCTCCACCAGGCGGGAGGCTTCCTTCGGGGCCAGACCGGCTAGGGAGTGTCCTCCGGACGCGTCCCCGGCCGACAAGCCCACCCAACCGCGAGCGGCGGTGTAACACCACGTGTGGCGACAACGCAGCCGCGCCGTAGCCCCGTGCCCGTGCTCGCGCGGAACCGTCGCGATGCCCGCACGATCCCGGCAGCCCGGTGGGGCCTTTCGGACGCGTCCTTGGCCGACGAGTGCTCACAACCGCGGGTTGCTCATACGATTCGGCGGGCGATCTGCGGGTCGGGTGGGATCAGCTGGATGACGTCATCGGCCTGATCGGTCCGGGCGTGTGTGGTCACGTGGGTAGTCGTGGCGGCGTCGCTATGGGTGCCTGGAGGGAGTGCGGCGCGTCAGCTTCTCGGTGCTCCTTTCTCGTTTCGTGTACGCGCCTGCTGTCGGGACCGGCCGCCTTCCTTGCCGTTGTGGGTGTTCTGGGTGTGGTGGGCGGTGGGTGTCTGTCGCCCGCGCGCCCCCGTGGGCGCGGGCGACATTCGGGC
>JBOHBY010001241.1:0-3609 GCA_050698635.1 Spirillospora sp. | reverse complement strand
CCGCCTGCTCAACGCCCGAGGCGTCGGACGGGACGTCCAGCGCCGCGTGAGCGACTACGCGCCCGAGGTCGTCCTGTACTTCACCGGCCTGGCCGTGAACGCCTACCAGGGCAACATGTGGCTGGAGACGATGGAGCGGCTGAACCGCAAGGCGATGGTGCTCGTCCGGTCGCCGGAGGTCGTGGGCGCGCTGGCGCCGACGCGGCTGCCGGTCGTGTGCGTGTCGCGGGCCGAGGACGTCATGAACTTCGACTGGTCGACCGTCCGCGTCGCGCTCTACACCGGCAACACCGGCAAGAACCTGCACCTGCTCCGCGAGCCCGACATCAAGCACGTCTTCGTCGGCCACGGCGACAGCGACAAGGACTCCAGCTCCAACCCGGTCAGCAAGGTCTTCGACGAGGTCTGGGTCGCGGGCCCCGCCGGACGCGACCGCTACCGCAACTCCGACGCGGGCGTGCGCGACGAGGCGATCGTGGAGGTCGGGCGGCCGCAGCTCGCGGGGGTCGCGGCGGGGCCGTCCGGGAGCGAGGTGCCGACCGTCCTGTACGCGCCGACCTGGGAGGGCTGGGACAGCGAGCACAGCTACTGCTCGCTGCTCACGATGGGCGACAAGATCGTCCGCGCGCTGCTGGACCAGGGGCCTCGGATGCGCGTCATCTACCGTCCGCACCCGTACACCGGCACCCGCATGGCCGCCGCGCGGGCGGCGCACAGGCGCATCATCGAGATGATCGAGCATTCCAACCAGACGGGGCCCGGCGGGCACCAGGTCGTGACCGGTGCCGAAGCGTCGCTGCACGACTGCTTCAACCAGTCGGACATGCTCATCACCGACATCTCCAGCGTGATCTCCGACTACATGCCGAGCCTCAAGCCGTACGTGGTCACCAACCCGCACGCGGCCGGCGACGCCGAGTTCCGCGCCGACTTCCCGTCCGCGTCCGCCGCCTATCTGCTCGGCCCGGCGTGCGCGGAGCTGCCCGACATCCTGGCGGTCGCGACGACGCCCGGCCAGGACCCGCTCGCCGACGAGCGCGCCGAACTCCGCGACTACCTGCTCGGCCCGGCGGACCCGGACGCGATGACACGGTTCGCCGCCGCCGTCGACGCCCTGGCCGAGGCCGGACCAAGGTCCACCATGTACGCGTTCCGGGCACAACGCGTCCCCGACCCGGCTTAAAGTGGCGAGCGGAACTCGAACGACATTGCCGAGGCATCATGACGCAACCGCTGGTCAGCGTGATCATTCCGGTCTACAACTGCCGGGCCACGGTGACCCGGACACTGGAGTCGGTCTTCGCCCAGACCCTCGCCGCCGAGCGGATCGAGGTCATCGCCGTCGACGACGGCTCGACCGACGGCGGCGGTGAGCTGCTCGACGAGATCGCCCGCGACCACGAGCGGATGACGGTCCTCCACCAGCCGAACTCGGGCGGCGGCGGCGCGCCGCGCAACCGGGCGCTGGAGCGGGCGACCGGCGAGTTCGTCTACTTCCTGGACGCCGACGACTGGCTCGGTCCCGAGGCGCTGGAGCGGATGACCGCGATGGCCGAGCGCAACGGCACCGACATCGTCCTCGGCAGGCAGGTCGGGGTCGGCGGCCGCAGGTCGCCGCAGATCTTCGGCGCGACGGTCGAGCGTACCCATGTCCTCGAACCCGGCTCCGAGCTCTACTGGCGCATGTCGATGGCGGCGATGCAGCTCTTCCGCCGCTCCCTGATCGAGGACGCCGGGCTCCGGTTCATCGAGGGTGCCCGGGTCCACGAGGACCAGCTCTTCACCTCGGGGGCCCACCTGCACGCCGGGGCGGTGTCCATCCTGGCCGACTACGACTGCTACTTCTGGTCGGAGCGCGCGGACGGCACGAGCATCACCCAGCTCGCCGACTACCGCACCGCCGACCTCTACGCGATCGTCACCGAGGCGATGGAGCAGGCCGCGCGGTTCGCCGAGCCGGGCGAGATCCGCGACCAGCTGCACCGGCGCTACCTCGACCAGGACGTGTTCGGACGCCTCCAGCGGCAGTACCTCGCCGCCCCCGACGACGAACGCAAGATCATCTATGCGTCGTGCCGGGAGCTGCTGGAGAGCTGGCTGACCCCCGGGCTGCGGGAGAAGCTCGTCCCGGTCCGCCGCGTGATCGCGCACTGCGTGCTCAACGACCTCTCGGAGGAGCTCGACGCCGTCCTCCGCTTCCACGCCGCCGCGACGCGCCCCCGCCTCCATCTGCAGGACGGGCGCTCCTTCCTGAAGTACCCGTTCTTCCGCGACCTGGCCGCCGGGATTCCCGACGACTGCTACGAGATCGCGACGCCGCCGACGATCCAGCATCGCCTCGCCACGCCTGAATGGTCGGACGACGGCGTCCTCAAGATCAGCGGCACCGTCGTGGTGCGCGACGCCGACGAGGGCACCCCCACCCTGCGCCTGATCGTGGACGGCGACGCCGGCCCCCGCGGCGTCACCTGCGACACCGGCCCGGCGGAGCGCACCGACGAGGGAATGGTCACGTCCTACACCGCCGCGCTCAACCCCGTGTCCGAGCAGTGGCCGGACGGCCGCTGGACGGTCGCCGTAGAGGCCGCCATCGGCGGGCATCTGCGGGCCATTCCCGTCCAGAAGCCCCCCGGCATGCACGTCCCGACCGTGATCAGCACCCGTCCGCCCGGCCGCGCGCGGCTCATCCGCGTCCTGCCGCGGCGCGGACGGGGCGACCTCGTCCTGGAGCTCGGCGGCGGCCCCGTCCTCGGAGACCTCCCCGACGCCGACGCCGACCTGGGCCCAGGGAACGGGCTGCGGGTACGGATCGCCGCACTCCCCGTCCTGGGGCCTGGCCCGGCGCCGGGCATCAGCGTCGTCCTGCGACACTCCCGCGACGAGAAGGCGGCGATCCGCGCCGTCCTGGAGCCCGACGTGCCGGGCCACCTGCGGGCCGACCTGTCCCTGGCCCGCGCCCGCACCGGACGCTGGAACGCGTTCTTCGAGATCGACGGCATGGACGACGCCGTCCGCGCCCGGCTCCGGGAAGGGTCGCAAGCGCTCGGGCCGGTGACCGTGTCGTGGTTCCCGCCGCGCCGCGTGCACGTCCGGCTCGACGGCACGTGGCTGGCGGCGTCCGTCTCCGATCCGTTGGGGCGGCGCGCCGGGGCCCTCCGGCGGCGGCTGATCCGGAAACCGGGATAATGGCCGGGCCACCGCACGTCCGCCAGAAAGGCAGTGAATGACGCACCGCATTCTCCCGACCGCCCAGGTGGATTCGTCCGCCCGGATCGGCGACGGGACGACCGTGTGGGACCTCGCCCAGATACGCGAGGACGCTCAGCTCGGCACGGGCTGCATCGTCGGCCGCGGCGCGTACGTGGGGTCGGGCGTGCGCATCGGCGACAACGTCAAGCTGCAGAACCACGCGCTCGTCTACGAACCGGCCGTCCTGGAGGACGGCGTGTTCGTCGGCCCGGCGGTCGTCCTCACCAACGACCGGGAGCCGCGCTCGGTCGACCCGGACGGCAAACTCAAGCGCGGCGACGACTGGGAGGCCGTCGGCGTGCACGTCGCCGAGGGCGCCTCCCTCGGCGCCCGCAGCGTGTGCGTCGCGCCGGTCCGGAT
>JBOHBY010001240.1:0-1652 GCA_050698635.1 Spirillospora sp. | reverse complement strand
CGTTCTCGCGGCCGTCACCGCGGCCGTCTGCTACGTCGCCGTGGTCGACCCGAACGAGCAGGGGCATTATCCGACCTGCCCGTTCCTTTCGGCGACCGGGTGGCAGTGCCCCGGTTGCGGCTCGATGCGGACCGTCCACGCCCTCGCCCACGGCCGGGTGGACGACGCCGTCGGGCTGAACGTCCTGGCCATCGCGGCGCTTCCGCTTCTGGCCTTCTTCTGGTTCCGGTGGGCGCGGGAGCGGGCGCTGGGGCGTCCGGTCCGGACGAAGGTCGCCCCTCCCGCGCTGATCTGGGCGCTCTTCGGATTGATCTTGACCTTCTGGCTGGTGCGCAACCTGCCGTTCGGCTCTTTCCTGGCCGCGTGACCCCTGTCCCCGCCGTCAGGTGACGGGGACGATTCTCGCGTTCGTGAGGCGGCCGTCGTGGATGTCGAGGAGCCCGAGGGTCCCGTGCGGCTGGCGGCGCCGGTCGGTGGGCGATCCGGGGTTGAAGACGCGGACACCGCCGCCGGTCTCGTCCAGCGGGATGTGCGAGTGGCCGAAGACGACGAGGTCGGCGCCGGGAAACCAGCGGCGCATCCGGGCGGTGCGGCCGCGGGCCTGGCCGCTGTCGTGGACCATCGCGACGGCGAGGCCGTCCAGGTCGAGTTCGAGTCGTTCGGGCGCGCCCCAGGCGGCGACGTCCGGGCCGTCGTTGTTGCCGAGGACGGCGTGGACGGGCGCGTACTCGGCGAGCTCGTCCAGGACGGCGGCCGTGCACACGTCGCCGCCGTGCAGGATCACGTCGGCGCCGCGCAGGTGCCCGGCCACCCGTGGCGGGCACGACTTCCAGCGCCTGGGCGCGTGGGTGTCGGAGACGACCACCGCTCTCACCGTTCCATTGTGCCGCCCGGTCACGCGGGCGGCCGGACGCGGCCCAGCTTGTCCGGGTCGAGGACGGCGTGGACCGCGTGGATCAGGCCGTCCCGGACGTCGAACACCGACAGCTGCTCCTGCCCGTCGATGCGCGTCGCGCAGGACGAACACGGCCCGTTCGGGCGGCGACAGCCGCTCCATCACGTGCAGGGTCGCGGGTCGGGCGCCGCGGGGATCGCGGTGAGCAGGTTGACGACCGCGTCGGGCGCGGACGGCGGGACAGCCCGATGACGCCGGTCGACCCGGCGACGAGAACGCGCATGATGACTCCCTGATCCGTGGTCAGGTGGTTGTGGGATCAGGACGGGCGAGCGCCTCCCGGCGTGACGGTCCCGGACGTGATTTAGCCACACCGCGTTCTGCACACGAGTGGGAAACAACTGTAAGGACGCTGTCATTACGTCCTGCCTAGGGGCCGGAGTTACTCTCGAATTCCTCGCGTTCGTCCAGAAGGATTCCGGCCGTACGCCCCCGGTCGTTCCGACACGGCGACCCAGCACCGCGAGGACAGTGGGGCGGCCGGGTCCCGAGGTGGATGATCACTCCCTTGCACCGGCCCCGGGACCCGGCCGCTCCCCCATTCCGTTCAGCGTGCGGCATCGCCGCCGGTCGTGGGGAGCCCGGCGGCGCGCCAGGCGCGGAAGCCGCCGACGACGTCGGTGGCGCGGGTCAGCCCGAGGTCGTGCAGGGACGCGGCGGCCAGGCTTGAGGTGTAGCCCTCCGAGCACAGCACGAT
>JBOHBY010001239.1:0-7599 GCA_050698635.1 Spirillospora sp. | reverse complement strand
CGGTGCGCCGTTCCAGCCGCCGGACGGCGGGCCGCAGCAGCGGACGCGCCGGACCGGGCACCCAGCCCTTGGCGCTCAGCGCGGCGGCGGTGTCCTCGTGGACGTCCCACACGACCGTCCGGGCGCGGACCTCGCGGGGGAGCCCCACGAGCAGTTCGGGGTCGTGCAGCAGGATCACGTCGGCGTAGGCGGAGTGCTCGGCGAGGGCGCGGTGGGCGGCGCGCAGGGCGCGGACACGGCGGCGTCCGGTGGCGCGCGGGACGTCCACCGGGCTGATCTCCCGCCACGGGGTCGCATTACATGCCCGAAATGGAGCGATATATGTGACCTCATGGCCGGCCTCGAGGAGCGCGCGTATCTGCCTGTGCAGAATGCGCGCGTCCTCGGGATGGTGCACGACGGTGCATACACAGACCCGCATTATCACTCACTCCGCAGAACGCCCTGAAATTTCGGCCTACGGCCGAGTCTTCGGCGTCGATGGAAATTGCCGATGAATTCCCGCTGTCCATGGCGTGGACGATGCCGGGCGAATCCGCCTTCTGTGCTAAAGCAGTTCAACGGTCTCCGCGGGGGCGTTGCGCGTCCGGCCGCGGGTGTCGAACAGCAGCCGCGCGTGCCGCGTCAGCGTCGCCGCGTCGTAGGCGGCGTGGTCGGCGAGGACGATCGCCAGATCGGCCCCCTCCAGCGCCGCGCGCAGGTCGTCGCCGGCGCGCTCGACCGCCGTCCCGTCGACGTCCCAGGACTCCACGAACGGGTCGTGGAACGACAGGTCGGCGCCGAGCCTGGCCAGCCGCCGCGCCACCGGACGGGCCGGCGACTCGCGCTGGTCGGCGATGTCGGCCTTGTAGGTGACGCCGAGGAGCAGGACCTTCGCGCCCTTCAGCGCCCGTCCCTCCCGGTTGAGCAGCAGCTGCGCGCGTTCGGCGACATAGCGCGGCATCCGGTCGTTGATCTCCTGGGCCAGCTCCACGAACCGGAACGGGTAGCCCAGCGACCGGACCTTGTACGACAGGTAGTTCGGGTCGATCGGGATGCAGTGCCCGCCGACGCCGGGACCCGGCCGGAACGCCTGGAAGCCGAACGGCTTGGTGGCCGCGCAGTCGATCGCGTCCCACAGGTCGATGCCGAGCTCGTTGCAGAACACCGCCATCTCGTTGACCAGGGCGATGTTGACGTGCCGGTAGGTGTTCTCCAGCAGCTTGGCCATCTCCGCCTCGCGGGTGCCCTTGGCCTCCACGACCCGCTCGACGAACTTGCCGTAGAACGCCGACGCCGCCGACGCGCACGCCGGGCTCAACCCGCCGACGATCTTCGGCGTGTTGCGCACCCCGTACACCGGGTTGCCCGGGTCGATCCGCTCCGGCGAGAACGCCAAGTGGAACTCCTCGCCCGCGACCAGCCCCGACGTCTCCAGGATCGGCCGGACTACCTCCTCGGTCGTGCCCGGGTAGGTGGTCGACTCCAGCACCACCAGCGCCCCCGGCTCCAGGTGCCTGGCGACCGTCCCGGCCGCGCCGCGCACGGCGGTGAGGTCGGGGCCGCCCTCGGGCGACAGCGGCGTCGGCACGCAGATGACGACGGTGCGGGCGCCGTCCAGGACGTCCTCCTGGAGGCTCGGCGTGAACCCGGCGTCCAGCATCTGCGCCACCTCGGCGGACGAGACGTCGTCGATGTGCGACAGCCCGGCCTTGAGCCCGGCGACCACGCGCGCGTCGCGGTCCAGGCCGCCGACCCGCAGGCCGGCCCGGCAGGCCTCCCGCACCAGCGGCAGCCCCACATAACCGAGGCCGATGACCACCAGATCCACGCCGGTGGCTCCCTTCGCGAAGATATCTATGTGATGGCGTACGCGGCCCGGTATCCGTCCGCCACGGCCCGCCAGGTGCGTTCCGCGCGGACCCATTCACGGGCCGACCGCCCGATTTTCTGCCTTCTTTCGGGACTGTAAGCCAGGTCTTCCAGGCAATTCGCCCATGCTTCCGGGTCTTCGGGAACTGTTAACTCGCCCGTCACCCCCGATTCCACGATTTCGCGAAGTGCCCTGACATCACTGGCTATGACGGGGATTCCCCCGGCCATCGCCTCGATCGGTTTCAGGGGCGTCACCAGCTGGCAGACCCGGTCCGCACGGCGCGGGACCGCGAACACATCGAGGACGGCGTGGTACTGGCGAACGGACTCCATCGGCACCCGGCCGGTGAACACGGCGTGAATGCCGTGCCCCTCCGCGCGCCGTTCGAGCGCCCCGCGCTCGGGTCCGTCGCCGACCAGCAGCAGCGTGACGGGCACGTCCCGGTCGCGCAGCAGCGCCGCCGCGTCGATCAGCGTGTCGATGCCCTCGTAGCCGTAGAAGGACGACGTCAGCCCGACGACCGTGGCCCCACCGCCGATACCGAGCCGTTCGCGCAGGTCACCGGGGTCGGGGAGCGGCTGGAGGAACGCGTCGTCCACCCCGTTGGGGACCGTGAAGATCTTCTCCTCGGGGATGCCGCGGGACGCGATCTCCGCCCGCATGGCCTCGCCCAGCGTCACGACCGCGTCCGCCTCGGACATCCGGCGGGTCTCCAGCTCGCGCGTCAGCCGGTAGAAGTCGTCGGCCTCGCTGTGCGACGGGTCGCGCGACAGCCAGGAGTCCTCAAGGAAGCCGCGCACCTCGTACACGACCGGGAGCCCGTGCCTGCGGCCCGCCTCCAGCGCGACGGCCGCGTTCAGATGGTTGCTCACCGCGTGCAGGACGCTCGGCCGCAGTTCCTTCACCAGGCGTCCGGCCAGGTCGGCGCCCTTGCCGACGGCCCGCAGCGGGTCGGCGGGCGGCAACCACGGCAGCAGCCGGTGGTACGTTACGCCGTCCACGTCGACCCGGGGCCGCGCGTCGCCGATGCCCTGGCTGAGCGGGTACCCGAGCCGAGTCACCACGTGGGTGTCGAAGCCCATCTCACGCTGGGCGAGAGCCAGCCGATGCGTCCGGACGGTGTAACCGGCGTTCGTGCGCGGCAGCGCGTTCGTCACGAACTGGAGAACGCCTTTTCCTCTTTCGGGAGGCCGGGCCGCCGCGCGCGGCCGGGGCGCCGGTCCCCGGACCGGATCCGGGACCGGATCCGGGACCGGTTCCGGGACCGGTTCCGGGACGTGGTCGAGCATGCGGCGCAGGTCAGCGGTCTCGCGCCGCTCGTCCCGGGGTTTCGGGACGGTGACCGGGGAACGCCGCAGCCGGGCGCCGGCGGGCGTCCTGGCGAGCAGCCTGACCGCGAGCCTGGCCGCGCGGCCCGGATCGTCACGGAGCTGCCGCCAGGCGAGTCCTAGCAGGTAGACGGGCTTTTTCAAGGGCACGGCGGGCGAGCGTAGGCAACCCCGATGAACAGAAGGGAAATTGTGTTGGGACCGATCGTGCACGTCCTCGGGGCGCGGCCGAACTTCGTCAAGGCCGCGCCGGTGATCGGCGCGCTGCGCGCCGCCGGTGCCGATCAGGCGGTGATCCACACCGGGCAGCACTACGACGCCCGGATGTCGGAGATCTTCTTCGACGAGCTGGGCCTGCCCGAGCCCGACGTCAACCTCGGCGTCGGCTCCGGCGGGCACGCCGCGCAGACCGCCGCGCTCATGATCGGGCTGGAGCAGGAGTTCACGAGCCGTTCACCCGCCCTCGTCATCGTGTACGGCGACGTGAACTCGACGATCGCCGCCGCACTGGTCGCGGCCAAGCTGCACATCCCGGTCGCGCATGTGGAGGCCGGGCTGCGCAGTTTCGACATGTCCATGCCCGAGGAGGTCAACCGCCGCCTCACCGACCAGCTGTCCGCACTGTGCCTGGTCACGAGCCCGGAGGCGATCGGGCACCTGGCGAACGAGGGCGTCGCGGTGGAGCGGGCGCACTTCGTCGGCAACCCGATGATCGACACGCTGCTGGCGAACCTCGACTCCTTCGACACGGACGCCGTCCGCGCCGCCCACGACCTGCCCGAGCTGTACGTCCTGGCGACGATGCACCGGCCCGCGAACGTCGACGACCCGGACACGGCGGCGGCGCTCGTCCGGCACCTGCACGGCGTCGCCGACCTCGCCGACCTGGTCATCCCCGTCCACCCGCGCGGCCGCGCGAACCTGCTGGCCGCCGGTCTCGACGACCACGACGGCGTCCACATCCTGGAGCCGCTCGGCTACATCGACTTCATCGCGGCCGTGCGCGGCGCGGCGGCGGTCGTCACCGACTCGGGGGGCCTCCAGGAGGAGACGACGATCCTGGGTGTGCCGTGCCTGACCGTCCGTCCCAACACCGAACGGCCGATCACCATCACCCACGGCACCAACCGCCTGGTGACGTTCGAGGAGTTGGTGCCCGGAGTGCGCAAGATCTTGGAGGCGGGCGGGAAGGCGAACGACCGGCGCCCGCCCCTGTGGGACGGCAAGGCGGGCCCCCGCATCGCAGAGGTGATCATGGAGTATCTGGGTGAGTGACGACGAGCAGGCCGCCAAGGCGTACGAGCAGGTCGGACGGCTGAGGGCCACGCTGCGCGAGCGCGATGCGCGCCTGGCCGAGCTGGAGAAGCGGCTCACCACGCTGGAGAACTCGACGGCCGTGCAGTTCGGACGGCTCGTCGCCGGAGCCGCGCGCAACCCCAAGAGCGGACGGCGGCTCCCCAAGGATCTGTACCGGCTGTGGCGCAAGCGGCACGCGCCGGTGTCGGCGTCGGGGACGTCCGGTGGCGGGGGTGTCCAGGCCGAGCGTGTCGACCGTCCGGAAGACCGGCTGCTGGTCGCCGGTCCCTGCGACACGATGGTGATCGCCGGGGTGTTCGGGGCGGGCACCGCCGACCGGCTCGCCGAGCACGCGAAGGTCGTCCCGCTCTACCCGCACGACGCCGTGATCGCCCTCCGCTCGGCGGACGTGGACCTGATCGTCGTGGACGCGGCGGCCGGCGAACCCGGCGGCCCCTGGGCGTACCTGGGCGTGCCCGGCATGTACGACCGGGACCTCGCGCTGCACGAGGTCCGGCGGATCGCCGCCGCCCGCGGGCTGCCGCTCGTCCTGTACGGCGAGGCGCCGCCCGCCACCCTGGCCGCCCTGACCTGGGACGCCAGGCTCCCCGACGCCGCCACCGCCCCAGCCCGGCTCGCCGAGCTCCTGCCCGAACCGGCCGCCCATTGAAAGGAACGAACGTGCGACCACGCGCCCTCGTCTACGGCGACGTCGATCTCAACATGATCGACGGATCGGCGATCTGGGCCCAGGGCATGGTCCAGGCCCTCGCCCGCGCCGGCTGCGAGGTGACCCTGGTCCTCAAGGCCCCGGTCCGGACCGGACGGCTCGTCGACCCGCTGCGCGCCCTGCCGGGCGTCACCGTCCGGAGCCCGCACGAGGAGGGCCTGTTCGACGGCTCGGGATCCATGACCCCGAAGAACGCCGCCGAGGTCCTCGCCGGAATCGACGCCGCGAACCCCCACGACCTCGTCGTCGTGCGCGGCCGCCACCTCGCCGCGAAGCTCGCCGCGGGCCCGCTCGCCGGACGGCTCTGGACGTACCTCACCGACGTCCCGCAGTCCGCCGCCGAGTTCGACACGCCCGCCAAGGCGGAGCTGCGCCGGATCGCCGACGCGTCCCGCCTGCTGCTCTGCCAGACCGAAGAACTGCGCGGCTTCCTGGAGGGCGCCGTGCCCGCCGCGGCCGGGAAGAGCGTGCTGTTCCCGCCGGTCGTCGTCCTCCCGGACGGTCTGGAGCCCCGCCCGCCCGGCGCCCCCGACGGCCGCGAGCTCCGCCTCGTCTACACGGGCAAGTTCGCGCCCCGCTGGAACACCTACGAGATGACGTCGCTGCCGCGCCTGCTCGCGATCCGCGGCGTGGACGCCGAGCTCCACATGGTCGGCGACAAGATCCACAACGACCCGGCCGACCCCGCGTTCGCGACCCGGATGCGGACCGCGCTGGAGTCCGGTGAGGGCGTCGTCTGGCACGGCGGTCACCCCAGGGCCGAGGCGATGCGGCTGACCGCGGCCTGTGACGTGGGCCTTTCCTGGCGGCACCCCGAAATGGACACGAGCCTCGAACTCTCAACAAAGGTGTTGGAATGCGGGACGCTGGGCGTCCCGGTCGTGCTGAACCGCACGCCCATGCACGAACGCCTCCTCGGTGCCGACTACCCGCTTTTCGCCGCTTCCGAGGACGACGTTCTCGACGCGCTGACCCTCATCGGAAAGAACCCCGACGTCTTCACCCTCGCTGTCGACCGCTGCCGTGCCGCCGCCGCCGAGTTCACGTTGGACGCCGCCGCCGGACGCCTCCGGACCTACCTGGCGCAGGCGTTTCCGGAGCCGTCCGACAAGGTCCTCGCCGTAAAGGAGCGGCGCTTGCGCGTGGGCGTGGCGAGCCACGACCTCAAGTTCTTCACCCGGCTGCTCGACTACCTGCGTTCGCGTCCGGACATGGAGGTCCGCGTCGACCACTGGTCGGCGCTCAAGGCCCATGACGAAAAGCGCAGCCAGGAAATGGTCGACTGGGCGGACGTCATCATCTGCGAATGGTGCGGACCCAACGCCCTCTGGTACGCCGACCGCAAACGTCCCGGCCAGCGCCTGGTCGTCCGGCTGCACCGCTTCGAGCTGTACGCGGCCTGGCCGAAGAAGCTCAACATCGACGCCGTCGACCAGGTCATCTGTGTCAGCCCCCACTACACCGACCTGACCCGCGAGATCACCGGCTGGCCCGCGCGGAAGGTCGTCACCGTCCCCAACTGGGTGGACGACGAGCAGCTCGGCCGGAACAAGCTCCCCGGCGCCGAACACCACCTCGGCATGATCGGCATAGCGCCGTCCCGCAAGCGCCTCGACCTGGGCCTGGACGTCGTCGAGGAACTCCGCCGCGACGACCCGCGCTTCACCCTTTTCGTCAAATCCAAGCTCCCCTGGGAGTACTGGTGGATCTGGCAGAAAGACGACGAACGCGAGCACTACGAAAAGGTGTTCCGCCGCATCCGGCGCTCGAAGTTCCTGTCCGGCGGGGTCGTCTTCGACTCCTATGGGCGCGATGTGGCGTCCTGGCTGCGCCGTATCGGCTTCGTCCTCTCGACGAGCGACGACGAGAGCTTCCACCTGGCGCCCGCGGAAGGCATGGCGTCCGGCGCGATTCCCGCCCTGCTCCCATGGCCGGGCGCCGAAACCATCTACGACGACCACTGGATTCACGAATCCCCCCAAGCCATGGCCGCCTCGATAGCGGCGACTGTCTCGGAAGGCCGCTGGAATGCCGAAGCCGAACTCGCCCGCACCCAGGTCAGGGACGCCTACTCGCTGACCAGGGTCTGCGACCAATGGACGGACGTCCTGGCCCAATAGCCCCCGGTCATTCGCACACCACCCCGTCGCCGTCCCGATCCTGATACCACCCGTATTCGGTTTCACCCGCGTGGTAAGGCCCATAACCGGCCCGCTTGGCCGCCGCGCAGGTCGAGAAACGCGGATCCGTTCTCGGCGCCGGTTTCACGGATTTCCTCGGCTTCGGCTTTGGCTTGGGTTTCGGCAGTGCCTTCCGCGTCCGGCTCGGGCTCGGGCTCGGCGTGGCGGCGGCGGCCGGGCCGGTCGGCGTCGCCTCGACGGGCTCCGCGG
>JBOHBY010001238.1:0-3193 GCA_050698635.1 Spirillospora sp. | reverse complement strand
CCTGCGTCGTCGTCGCCGACCGGGACGCCGCGGCCGCCGCGAAGGTCGCCGCCGAGATCGGCGCGTCCGCGCTCCAGGCCGCCGACACGGCCGTGGCGGTCGCCGCCGACGTGACCCGCGAGGACGAGATCGCGGCCGCCGTCAGGGACGCGGTGCTGGCGTTCGGCGGCGTCGACCTCGTCGTCAACAACGCCGGGCTGTCGATCTCCAAGCCGCTGCTGGAGACGTCCGCCGCCGACTGGGACGTGCAGCACGACGTCATGGCGCGCGGCTCGTTCCTGGTGTCCCGCGAGACCGCCCGCGTGATGGTCGAGCAGGGGATGGGGGGCGACATCGTGTACGTCTCGTCCAAGAACGGGGTGTTCGCCGGGCCGAACAACATCGCCTACGGCGCGGCGAAGGCCGACCAGGCCCACCAGGTCCGGCTGCTCGCCGCCGAGCTGGGGGAGCACGGCGTCCGCGTCAACGGCGTCAACCCGGACGGCGTCGTCCGCGGCTCCGGGATCTTCGCGGGCGGCTGGGGCGCGCAGCGGGCCGCCGTGTACGGCGTCGAGGAGGAGCGGCTCGGCGAGTTCTACGCCCAGCGGACGCTGCTCAAGCGCGAGGTGCTGCCCGAGCACGTCGCCGCCGCCGTCTTCGCCCTGACCGGCGGGGACCTGACCCACACCACCGGACTGCACATACCCGTGGACGCCGGCGTCCCCGCCGCGTTCCTGCGCTGAGAGGCCGGCCGGCGTCCCGGACTGCGCGGACGCGGCGCTCACATCGCCGCTTCCGCGCCGTCCCCACCCGGGTCGCCGGCCGGCCCCGATGGGCCCGCTCGACCAAATCGAACCCGGAAGGTCAACGATGCACCTGGCCAAGAAGTTCACGCGTTCGCAGGTTTCCGTCTTCGCCGGTCTGAGTCTGGGCGTCGCCGCGCTGGTCGCGGTCCCGTCCGGCGCCACCGCGGCCGTGCCCCGCGATCCGCTCGGGCTGCCGTCCCTCTCCCGCGCCGGCCACTACGTTCTCGCGCCGTCCAGCCGGACGGTCCGGCCGGTCAGGGTGGGGGAGTCGTACGGGTCGAACGGCGACTACGTGACCGCCGCCTCCCCGGCGTCGGAGACCGGCGGGCACGACCTGGACGCCGGGTCGTCCACGACCGGCAAGGCGGACGGCGTCATGACACGCCAGACGGGCGACAAGGCCGGGGCCGCCTTCGGCTACCGCATGCGGGTCACGCCCGGACGTGCCACCACGCTCCGCGTGGAGGAGGCAGGGAGCGCCACTGCCAACTACGAGGTGCTGGTGAACGGCTCGGTCGTCCACGAGCGCAAGCCCGACCCCGCGCAGGCGGGGGTGTGGAGCGGTGACAAGGCCGGCCTCGTCCACTACGACGTGACCGTTCCGCGGCGGCTCGTCGGGTCGTCCAGGGACGTCCGGGTCACGTTCCGGAACACCGGCAAGCCCGGTCCAGGGGCCCGTATCCACGCCGTATGGACGCTGGGCGAAGGCGGCCGTCCCTCCGCCGCGCCCTATGGCGGGACGGTCGGCAACCCGTCCGGTGCGTTCCGCAACGGCACGACGACGCTCACGTCGAACGCGTACGGCCGTCCCTATGTCGTCTATGACTTCGGGCAGGAAGTCGGCGGGCAGATCCAGGTCACCGCGGACGTCCGCAAGGGCACGCCCAAGCTCGGCCTGGCGTTCAGCGAGAGCGCGCAGTACCTCACGACCGCGTCCGACTACAGCCAGGATCCGGTCGGCCTCGCCACCGAGACGCACTACCTGGAGACCAAGGCGGGCCGGACGGCGATGACCGACCCCGTCATCCGCGGCGGGTTCCGCTACCTGATGGTGTTCCTCGACGGCCCCGGCGAGGTCGGGCTCTCCGGCCTGCGGCTGAAGTTCACCGCCGACCCCGCCAACCCGGACCTGGACGGCTACAAGGGCGCGTTCCTGTCCAGCGACGACACCCTCAACCGGCTCTGGTACGCGGGCGCCTACACCGTCCAGATGGCGACGATCGACCCGGCGACCGGGCGCCCCTACCCGGGGCAGGAGGGCCCGGTCCGCAACGACGCGATCGTCGGCGAGGGCGACAGCATCATCAGCGACGGCGCCAAGCGCGACCGGATGATCTGGGGCGGCGACAACGCGATCGCCGACCCGGTGTCGTACCTGTCGACCGGCCTGGCCGCGCCGTCGGCGAACGCGGTCGGGTTCATGGCGAAGGGCCAGGCGGCCGACGGCCAGATCCCCGGCCTGTACCTGACCGATAAGCACGGTTACCAGATGGCCTGGGGCGAGTACGCGGCCTGGTGGGTCCACAACTACTGGACGCACTACCTCTACACCGGCGACCGGGCGTTCTTCGACCAGTGGTACGACGCCATGAAGAAGAACGTCGCCTGGCTGGAGTCCAACGCCGGGGCCGACGGGCTCCTCACCATGAAGGGCGCGGGCGGCACCTGGGGCTACGGCAACGACGCGGGCGGGACCTACGTCGGCTCCCTGTACGTCAAGGTGCTCGGGCAGGCCGCGCGGGCCGCCGAGACCAAGGGCGACACGGCCCTCGCCGCGACCTACCGCGCGCACGCCGCCCGCACCGCCAAGGCGATCAACGACCACCTGTGGGACCCGGCGGCCGGGGCGTACAGGGTCAGCCCGTCCGACGCCCGCCACCCGCAGGACGGCAACGCGATGGCGGTCGTCGCGGGCGTCGCCACCGGCGAGCGCGCCGCGTCGGTCCTGAAGTTCTTCGGAGACAGGCTCGCCGGCCCGCACGGCGACCTCACCGTGGACGAGGCGGGCGGCGTCGTCCCGCGCTACATCAGCCCGTTCGTGTCGTCGCACTCGCTGCTCGCGCACTCCGCCGAGGGCGACATGACCGGGGCGATGTCGCTGCTGCGCCGCACCTGGTACCCGATGCTCGGCGGACGGGAGCCAGGCACGCTGTGGGAGAACGTCAGCCCGTCCGGCGCGCCGCAGCTCGGCTCGTACACGAGCCTGTCGCACGGCTGGGCCGCCGCGCCGACGTCGTTCCTCACCAACCAGGTCCTGGGCGTCACGCCGACGTCCGGCGGGTTCGGGACGTTCACCGTCCTGCCGCGCCCGGCGGGCGGGCCGCGCTGGGCGCAGGGCAGGGTGCCGACGCCGCACGGCGCCATCACCGCCGCATGGCGGCGGGCCGGGACGACGTTCACGCTCCGCG
>JBOHBY010001237.1:0-2140 GCA_050698635.1 Spirillospora sp. | reverse complement strand
CCGCCGGGCTGCGCGCGGGCGACCGGGTCGTCGCGTTCGGCGGCACGCCCGTCGCCGACTGGGACGAGCTCACCAAGGCCATCGACAGAGCGAAACCCGGCCAGACGGTGCCGGTGGTGGTGCGGCGGGAAGGCGCACCGCGGCCGGTGACGCTACAGATCAAGCTCGCGGACGTGGACGGGCAGCCGTTCGTCGGCATGTCCGCGAAGGTCGTCGGGCGCGGCTACGACCGGACGGGCCCGCTGCGCGCCACGGAGTTCGCCGGACGCGCCACCGGACAGACCGTCAAGGGCATCGGCGAGGTCGCGGCCGACCTGCCTTCCGCCGTCCCGAGGCTGTTCTCGCCCGACCGGGAGAGCACGCCCGGCGGCCAGGTCGGCAGCGTCGTCGGCGCGACGGACGTGTCCGGCCAGATCTTCGCCTCCGACACCAGTTCCACCCGCGACAAGATCGCGCTGTTCCTGTCGCTGGTCGTGTCGGTGAACGTCTTCCTCGGGGCGCTGAACGTCGTGCCGCTGCTCCCGCTGGACGGCGGCCATCTCGCGGTCGTCGGCTACGAGCGGGCGCGCGCGGCCGTCAACCGGATCCGGGGCCGCCCGGACCCGGGCACCGTCGACATGACCAGGCTGCTGCCGCTGACGTATCTGGCCGTCCTGCTGCTGGTGGGGCTCGGGGTGCTGCTGATCCTCGCGGACCTGTTCAACCCGCTCCAGCTACCCGAATGACACAAAAGGTTCACTAGCGGTAGTTGAATGGCCACATCATTGGACGCCGGGCGGCGTCCTCCCGGTCATACGCGGCGCTTAGTCTTGGATGCGGGGCCGCGAGTCAGAGGAGAGGGATGAGCGTTTCACTGGGAATGCCGGGCGTGCGCGGTGAGGACGGGCAGGACGGCGGGCAGGGCGCGCCGGGCCTGAGCACGCCGCGCCGCGAGTCCCGGCAGATCATGGTCGGGAACGTTCCGGTCGGGGGCGACGCGCCGGTCTCGGTGCAGTCGATGACCACCACCCTCACCGCAGACGTGAACACGACGCTCCAGCAGATCGCGGAGCTGACCGCGGCCGGGTGCCAGATCGTCCGGGTCGCGGTGCCGTCGCAGGACGACGCCGACGCGCTGCCCGCGATCGCGCGCAAGTCGCCGATCCCCGTCATCGCCGACATCCACTTCCAGCCCAAGTACGTGTTCGCGGCGATCGACGCGGGGTGCGCGGCCGTCCGGGTCAACCCGGGCAACATCAAGAGGTTCGACGACAAGGTCGGCGAGATCGCCCGCGCCGCGACGGAGACGGGAACCCCGATCCGGATCGGCGTGAACGCCGGTTCGCTCGACAAGCGGCTGCTGGAGAAGCACGGGAAGGCGACCCCGGAGGCGCTGGTCGAGTCGGCGCTCTGGGAGTGCTCGCTGTTCGAGGAGCACGGCTTCCGCGACATCAAGATCTCCGTCAAGCACAACGACCCGGTCGTGATGATCGAGGCGTACCGGCGGCTGGCGGCGGCGTGCGACTATCCGCTGCACCTCGGCGTGACGGAGGCGGGCCCGGCGTTCCAGGGCACGATCAAGTCGGCGGTGGCGTTCGGGGCGCTGCTCGCCGAGGGGATCGGCGACACGATCCGGGTGTCCCTGTCCGCGCCTCCGGTCGAGGAGGTCAAGGTCGGCCAGGCGATCCTGGAGTCGCTGGGGCTGCGCAAGCGCGGGCTGGAGATCGTGTCGTGCCCGTCGTGCGGGCGTGCGCAGGTCGACGTCTACCGGCTCGCCGACGAGGTCACGGCCGGGCTGGACGGGCTCGAGGTGCCGTTGCGGGTCGCGGTGATGGGGTGTGTCGTCAACGGTCCGGGAGAGGCGCGCGAGGCCGACCTCGGGGTCGCGTCGGGCAACGGCAAGGGGCAGATCTTCGTCAAGGGCGAGGTCGTCAAGACCGTCCCGGAGTCGCAGATCGTGGAGACGCTGATCGAGGAGGCCATGCGCATCGCCGACGACATGGGCATCGAGATCGGCGAGGACGGCTCGGTGCCCGGCCCCGGCCCCGGCGCGGACGTCATCGTCACCTGACACCGGCACCGGCACTGACACCGGCACACTGACACGGTCGCGCGGCGAGCGCGCGGCGAACGGCGAGGGCCCCGGGCATGAGATCCGGGG
>JBOHBY010001236.1:0-3006 GCA_050698635.1 Spirillospora sp. | reverse complement strand
GGGTCTGGGTGACCCGGTGCGAGCCCCCCGGAGGGGGCGCACTACAGTGATTGCGCGGTTGACGACAGCGGCCGCGGCAGGAACGAAACCGGAAGTTGCATCCAGCCGAGGCCGGCCCGGGATCGCGGGGGCGCCGCCGAGGTGGTATGCGAGTTACCCATCCCTAGTTGGACGTGGACCCGATTGTGACGGTGCTCAGTAACAAGCGCGGAGTCGAGATCGACCTCGACCAGGGGGCTCCCGTGTCCCCGCCCGTGCCGGTGACCGACGGGCCGGACCCGGACCCGGCTCCGGCCGCCCGCCGGACGTTCGGCGCCAGCCTGCGCGCCTACGTGGCGCTGACCAAGCCGCGCGTGATCGAACTGCTCCTGATCACCACCATCCCGGTGATGTTCCTCGCGGACGGCGGCGTCCCCGAGCTGTCCACCGTGCTGCTGACGCTGGCGTTCGGCACCATGTCCGCCGGCGCCGCCAACGCGATCAACTGCTACATCGACCGCGACATCGACGCCAAGATGCGCCGCACCCGGCGCCGCCCGCTGGCCCGCCACCAGGTCACCCCGGCCCGCGCGCTGATCTTCGGGGTCGGGCTCGCGGCGCTGTCCACGGTCGGGTTCCTGCTCGCCGTGAACCCGGTCGCCGCCGCCGGGTCGCTGTTCGCGATCCTGTTCTACGTCTTCGTGTACTCGCTGCTGCTGAAGCGGCGGACGTCGCAGAACGTCGTGTGGGGCGGCATCGCCGGGTGCATGCCCGTCCTCATCGGGTGGGCGGCCGTCACCGGCGGCGTCGCCTGGACGCCGTTCGTCCTGTTCGGCGTCGTGTTCCTCTGGACGCCGCCGCACACCTGGACGCTCGCGATGCGCTACCGCGACGACTACGCGGTCGCCAAGGTCCCGATGCTGCCCGTCGTCGCGACCGAGCGGCGCGTCGTCACCGAGAGCCTCGTCTACACCTACGCCACCGTCGCATGCTCGCTGCTGCTGTGGCCCGTCGCCGGGATGGGGCCGGTGTACGGCGCCGTCGCCGTCGCGCTCGGGCTGGTGTTCCTCGCCGAGGGCCACCGGCTGCTGCGGGCGGTGCGCGCCGGGGTGACGGGTGTCCACCTGCGGCCGATGCGTTTCTTCCACCTGTCCAACGTCTACCTGGCGTTGCTGTTCACCGCCGTGGCGGTTGACCCGATCCTGTATTAAGCGTTTCCCTGTTCTCAGGGGCCTGCGGTTACGCTTCGCGTCATGACGCACGTGGACCCGAAGGCGGTGCTCGAAGGGCGGGTTCCGGGCCGTCCGCCGGTCGGCATGATCCTCGGCATGACCGTCTCGGGCGTGTGCCTGCTCATCGCGCTCGGCCTGACCGCCGTGCTCGGCGGGGCGGGCTTCTGGGTGGGGGTCCTCCTCGCGATCGTCCCGATCCCGGTGCTGGTCGCGCTCGCGCTCACCCTCGACCGGCTGGAGCCCGAGCCGCCGCGCGCGCTCGTGTTCTCGTTCATGTGGGGGGCGGGCATCGCGGTGCTCGGCGCGCTCGTGCTGAACACCGCCGGGCTGCTGTACGTCACCGTGCCGATCTTCGGGGAGACCGAGGGGCACTTCGTCAGCGCCACGTTCGGCGCGCCGGTCATCGAGGAGACGCTGAAGGGCTCGGTCCTGTTCGGGCTGCTGTGGTTCCGCCGCAACGAGATCGACGGCTTCGCCGACGGCATCATCTACGCCGCGATGGTCGGCCTCGGCTTCGCCATGATGGAGAACATCACCTACTACATGCGCGCCTACGACGAGGGTGGCGCGCAGCAGCTCACGGCGGTGTTCGTCCTGCGCGGCCTGATCGCGCCGCTCAGCCATCCGCTGTTCACGTCGATGACCGGGCTCGGCGTCGCCTACGCCGCCACCCACCGGCGCGGCCAGATCGCCGCGCCGCTCGCCGGGCTGCTCGGCGCGATGGTCCTGCACGGGCTGTGGAACGGTGGCGCGTCTTTGGGCCTCGGCGGCCTCGCCGTCGTGTACGTGCTGGACTTCTGCGTCCTCGTCGCGCTGATCGTCGTCGTGTTCGTGGAGCGGCGCGGGACCGTCCGGCGCATCGAGGCGTACCTGCCGACGTACGCCGGGACGGGCCTGGTGACCCCGCAGGACGTGCGGATGCTGCGCTCCATGCCCGCCCGGCGCGTCGCCCGCCGCTGGGCCAAGTCCGTCGGCGGCAAGCCCGCCGCCCGCGCCATGACCGACTACCAGCTCGCCGCGACCGAGCTGGCGCTGCTGCACAAGCGCGCCGACCGGGGCGTCGCCGACCAGAGCTGGTTCGTCTCCCGCCGCGACTCGCTGCTCGGCCTGATGGCGCTGGCCAGGCAGGCGTTCCTGCGGACGCCCGGACGTCCGGGGGCGGTCGGCCCGCCGTGGGCGGGTCAGGGGCCGTCCGGGTTCGCGCAGCCGCCCGGGGCGCCCGGCGCTCCCGGGCCTTACGGGAGGTAGGCGGGGGGCGGATCAGGGGCATGGGCCCCCGCCCATACGATTGGTGCCGTGGCAGTGCGACCCTCCTCCAATTTCCTGAACCGGGCCTGGAACGCCGTGTGGCGTCCGACACCCGCGTCGCTGCGGCTGCTCGCGCTGCTCGGCGTCCTCGGGAACGTGGTCATCGTCGTCAGCGGCGGCGCCGTCCGGGTCACCAAGTCCGGCCTCGGCTGCCCCGACTGGCCGCGCTGCTCCGGCGACAGCCTCGTCCCGACGAGCGACTCCGAGCACCACGTGCTCAACATGTCGATCGAGTTCGGCAACCGGATGATCACCTTCGTGGTGCTGGCCGTCGGCGCGCTGGTGTTCGTCGCGGCGCTGCGGCTGCGGCCCCGCCGCCGGAGCCTGGTGTGGTGGGCGCTCGCGCAGCCGATGAGCGTGGTCGCGCAGGCGGTGATCGGCGGGATCGTCGTCCTGACGGAGCTGCACCCGGCGGCCGTGTCCCTGCACTTCCTGGTGTCGCCGGCGCTGCTGGTGTTCTGCGTGGCACTGTGGATCCGCGCCGGTG
>JBOHBY010001235.1:0-9745 GCA_050698635.1 Spirillospora sp. | reverse complement strand
CGAGATGCCCCCGCGCCCGGCGCCCGCGCCGATGGCCGACCCGATGAACGACCCGATGGGCGGCCCGCCGATGCCGGGCGGCGCGGCGATGCGGCAGGCGCCGATGCGGACGCGGCGCGGCGGTCTGCGGCGGTGGACGTGGCTGTTCGTCGTCGCGGGCGTGGTCGTCGTCGGTGTCGTGGCGGGCGGGTTCGTGCTGGTGCAGAACGTCAGGAACGGTTACTACGTCGGCCAGGAGAAGGGCCAGGCGATCCTGTTCCGCGGGACTCCGCAGTCGGTGCTGGGCTTCGACATGTCCCGCAGGGCGAACGCGAAGAACCTGCAGCCCATCATGGTCGAGGACCTCCCCCAGGACCTCCAGCAGCAGGTGAAGGACACCTACACGGTGGACGGCCCCGGCGAGTGGAAGATGCTCGTCGACCGCGTCTGCAAGTACAGCCTCGTCGACCAGTCCGGGAAGGTCGCGATCGTGCGCGGCCGGAGCCAGCCGAACTGCAAGGAACTGGTCAGGCCCAGCGACGTCCGGCTCGTCGAGCTGACCACGCCCGACGCCGGCGCGATCACGAAGGGCACCACCAGGGGCATCATCGGCGAGGCGGACGCGCAGGCCAAGCTGACCGAGATGACCGACCGCCGCGACAGGTGCAAGAAGCACGAGCCGGGCGTCACCGGCTGTCCCTCCACCGGAGGGAAATCGTAGATGCAGTCGATCGGGGACCAGATCAGGGCGCGCCTGCCGTACCAGCGGCGCAACGCGGCCTCGTTCGCGCTGCTGATCTTCGCGATGGTGCTGACGCTGTCGGCGTTCGCGGAGGTCGGGCTGGCCCGTGACGGCTACATCCCCGGCGGGCTGTTCGTGTACGGCGGCGGCCTCGCGGTGCTGGCGTTCGCGGCGTACTTCGTCCAGATGAGGTTCACCCCGTACGCCGACCCGCTGCTGCTGCCGCTGGCGGTCGCGCTGAACGGCATCGGGCTCGCGATGATCTACCGGCTCGACCTCGACACCAGCGACGACCGCAAGGCCGCGGCGCTGGCCGGCAAGAAGGTCGTGGCGGACGCCGCCGACGCGCCCAGCCAGCTGATGTGGACGTTCGTCGGCATCGCCCTGTTCGTCGCCGCGGTCCTGATCATGCGCGACACCGACAAGACGGACGCGCCGCTGTCGTTCACGCCGAAGACCGCGCAGCGCTACACCTACCTGATCGGCCTGACCGCCGTCATCCTGCTGCTGCTGCCGATCGCGCCCGGCATCGGCGCGGAGATCAACGGCGCCCGGGTGTGGATCCAGCTCGGTCCGTTCTCGGTGCAGCCGGGCGAGTTCGCCAAGCTGCTGCTCGTCGTGTTCTTCGCCGGCTACCTGGTGAACAAGCGGCAGGCGATGTCGCTGATCGGCAAGAAGGTCGGGCCGCTCAGCCTGCCGCGGGCCCGCGACCTCGGCCCGATCATGGTGCTCTGGTTCTTCTCGCTCGGCGTCCTGTTCATGCAGAAGGACCTCGGCACCGCGCTGCTGTTCTTCGGCCTGTTCATCTCGATGCTCTACATCGCGACGCAGCGGGTGTCCTGGGTGGTCATCGGCATCGGGCTGCTGGCGGTCGGCGTGTTCGTCGCGACGCTGCTGCCGTTCATGGGGCACGTCAACCAGCGCATCGACATCTGGCAGAACCCGAAGCCGTACTTCGACGGCGGCTGCCTGCTGGAGAGCGGCAAGGTCGTCCCCGTCAACCCCAACACCGAGATCTACAAGAAGTTCGCCGCCCAGGGCTCGGCTTCGCCGGGCTTCTCCGCGTGCGCCGAGCTCGGCGGCGAGTACTCCGACAGCGCGCAGCTGATGAAGGGCCTGTTCGCGCTGGCCCAGGGCGGCGTGCTCGGCACGGGCCTCGGCCAGGGCGAGCCGTGGAAGACGCCGCTGTCGTTCAGCGACTTCATCTTCGACTCGATCGGCGAGGAGATCGGGCTGACCGGGCTGATGGCGCTGCTGCTCATCTACGCGCTGATCGTCCAACGCGGGATGAAGACGGCCGTGGCGGCGCGTGACCCGTTCCTGAAACTGTTCGCGGGCGGTGTGTCGTTCGTCCTGGCGCTCCAGGTCTTCGTGATCGTCGGGGGCGTCACGCGGCTCATCCCGCTCACCGGCCTGACGACGCCGTTCCTGTCCCAGGGCGGTTCGTCGCTGATGGCCAACTGGATCCTGATCGCCATCCTGGTGCGGATGAGCCACGACGCGCGCAAACCCGCCCCCCAGGCGATCCAGGACGAGGGCATGACCCAGATCGTGAGCACGAGGTGATTTCCGCCCCATGAATATGGACAAGCCGGTTCGGCGGGTTGCGATCTTCGCGTTGCTGCTGTTCTTCGGGCTGATGGCGCAGGTCAACTACGTCCAGGGGAGCCAGGCGGACGGCCTGCGGGAGGACAAGAACAACGCCCGGCAGTACGACGACCCGTTCAAGTCGCCGCGCGGGCAGATCTCCGCGGGCGGCGAGGTCCTCGTGACGTCGAAGGAGACCGGGAAGGACACCGGGAAGTACGCCCGGACCTACAAGGACGGCCCGGTCTTCTCACCGGTCACCGGGGGTTTCCTGGTCAGCGGTACGGCCACGCAGGTCGAGCAGGCCTACAACTCGCTGCTGAACGGCAAGGACAAGCGGATCACGCAGCAGCGCTGGTTCGACACGTTCATCGGCAAGAAGCCGGAGGGCGCGAACGTCGAGCTGACCATCGACCCGGACGCGCAGCGCAAGGCGTACGAGGAACTGAAGGCCAGGACGCAGCCGGGCCGCCGCGGCGGCGCCGTGGTGATGGACGTGAAGACCGGCGCGCTGAAGGTGGCGGCGTCGTGGCCGTCGTTCGACCCGAACGAGGTCGCGCCGCAGGCGCAGAAGAAGGGCTCGCAGCGGCTGGTGCAGCTGGAGAAGGGGACCGGCGTCCTGAAGCCGCTGGTCGACAACGCGCTGAGCCAGACGTTCCCGCCGGGTTCGTCGTTCAAGGCGGTCACGTCCGCGGTCGCGATGGAGCAGCTCAACCTGAGCATCTCGTCCACCGTGGACACGGGGCAGCTGATCCTGCCGGAGTCGAACAAGCCGCTGCCGAACTCGCACGACAGCGGCAGCTGCGCCGGCTCGGCGCCGCTGAAGGGCGCGTTCGCCGAGTCGTGCAACACCTCGTTCGCGAAGATGGCGCTGGAGATGGGCATCCAGCAGCTGCACGACGGCTCGGAGAAGTTCGGGTTCGGCAAGCGCGTCACGCTGGAGCCGGACATGCGCTCGGCGGAGAGCGCGGTGCCGGTGTCGGTCACGGACGCCAAGGGCAAGACGATCGAGACCGGCAAGGACGGGACGGCCCGATCCGGCATCGGCCAGGAGAACGTGCGGTCCACGCCGCTCCAGATGGCGATGGTCGCGGCCGCGATCGCCCACGACGGCAAGATCATGAACCCGTATGTGGTGCAGAAGGTGCGGGCCAAGGACCAGAGCGAGCTGTACAACGCGTCCCCGAAGGAGTTCGGGAAGGCGATGAGCGGCGACCACGCCGACCAGCTCGCGGAGATGATGCGGGCCGTGGTGTCGGAGGGCACCGCGAAGAACCTCCAGGGCAAGCGGATCGCCGGTAAGACCGGTACCGCCGAGCAGGACCCGGCGTCCGGCATCCCGAACTCCCGCTGGTTCGTCGGGTTCAGCCCGGTCGAGAACCCGCGGTACGCGTTCGCCGTGGTGACCGAGGGTCCGAACGACGGTGCCACCAACGCCGGTCCGATCGCCGCGGCGATCATGTCCAAGGTCCTGCAGAAGTGAGCACGGGCCTCGTCCTTGACGGTCGGTACCGGCTGCTTGAGCGGCTGGCCATCGGCGGGATGGGCGAGGTCTGGCGGGCGTCCGACGACGTGGCGGGTCGGCCGGTGGCGGTGAAGCTGCTGCGCCGCGAGCTCGTGTCGGACATGTCGGCACGGGGCCGGTTCGAGTCGGAGGCCCGGTTCGCGGCGGAGCTGCGGCATCCCGGGATCGCGCGGGCCTACGACTTCGGCGAGCAGAACGGCCGGACGTACCTGGTGATGGAACTGGTGGCGGGCGAGCCGCTGGACGGGATCCTCGCGCGCGACGGCGGGCTGCCGCTGGAGGCCGTCCTCGACCTGCTCGTCCAGGCGGGGCGGGCGCTGACCGTCGCGCACCGGGCGGGGGTCGTGCACCGGGACGTCAAACCCGCGAACCTGATGGTGTCCGCGGACGGCGTCCTGAAGATCACCGACTTCGGGATCGCGCGGCGGCTGGCGGCGGCGTCGCAGACCGCGACCGGAATGGTCATGGGGACGGCGCACTACATCTCGCCCGAGCAGGCGCAGGGGCATGAGCTGACGCCGTCCGCCGACCTGTACTCGCTGGGCGTGGTGGCGTACGAGTGCCTGACGGGTGCGCCGCCGTTCGACGGGTCAACGCCGGTGGACGTCGCGCTGCGGCACGTCCGGGAGGCGCCCGCGGAGCTGCCGGGGCGGTTCCCGGCGGCCGCCCGTGAGCTGATCATGGAGATGCTGGCGAAGCATCCGGCGGACCGTCCGGCCGACGCGGGGACCGTCGCCGACCGGGCCCTGGCGATCCGCGCCGCCCTCAGCACCGGCAGGACGCCGCGGACGTCCCAGACCTCCCGGACGCCCGCCCCGAGCGGGCCCCCACCGGCAGGTCCCAACATTGTTACCCAATCGACTACTTTGTCGGGATTTGACGAGACCCAGGCGGCGGATAACCTCACCAGGGGGTCAGTGCGCGGGCACCACCGCCCTGGCAGGCGCCACGGCAGGCGCACCGCGTGGACGTACACGTCGGTCGCGGCCGTGCTGCTGGTCGTCACGGCCATCGTCATCGGGTCGCTGTGGAAGGGCTTCGCCTTCGCCGGATCCGGCGGGGACGAACGGGACCCGCCCGGGGCCCCCGCCACCAGGCCCGTAGGCGACGGCACCGTGGACGACACGGCCGCCTCGCCGGGCGGCTCGGCCAGGCACCGGTCCCGCGCCACACCCAGGCCGACTGTCACGCAGCGGCAGCGGACGCATAGGATCCGTCCGTCAACGCCGGGGACCCGCCAGACGTCCCCTTCACAGAAGCCACCCACGAATCCGCACAGGGCGACGCCCACCGCCCCATCAGAGCCCACGCCCACTCCGACGGAGAGCGCCACGACTCCGTCAACTCCGAGCCCGGATCCCTCTCCCACCCAGAGCGGGAAGCTAGGTTCGGAGGACAAGGTGTAGACGTACGAGGGAAAGTGCACATATGAGTCAACCTCGGCTGCTCGGCGGCCGCTACGAGCTCGATACGGTGATCGGGCGGGGCGGCATGGCCGAGGTCTACCGTGCCCGGGACCTGCGCCTCGATCGCGTCGTCGCGGTCAAGACGCTGCGGTCCGACCTGGCCCGTGACCCCACGTTCCAGGCGAGGTTCCGGCGTGAGGCCCAGTCGGCCGCGTCGCTGAACCACCCCTCGGTCATCGCCGTGTACGACACCGGCGAGGACATGATCGGCGACACCTCCATCCCGTACATCGTCATGGAGTACGTGGACGGGAGCACGCTGCGCGACCTGCTCCGGGAGAACCGCGCGCTGCTCCCCGAGAAGGCGCTCGAGGTCACCGACGGGATCCTGCGCGCCCTCGACTACAGCCACCGCGGCGGGATCGTCCACCGCGACATCAAACCGGCCAACGTGATGCTCACCCGGCAGCACGAGGTCAAGGTCATGGATTTCGGCATCGCCCGCGCCATGGCCGACACCGCCGCCACGATGACGCAGACCGCGCAGGTCATCGGTACCGCGCAGTACCTGTCGCCGGAACAGGCGCGCGGCGAACGCGTCGACGCGCGCAGCGACATCTACTCGACGGGCTGCGTCCTGTACGAGCTGCTCACGGGCAAGCCGCCGTTCACCGGCGACTCGCCGGTCGCGATCGCGTACCAGCACGTCCGGGAGGAGCCCGTCCCGCCGTCGCAGGTCGACCCGCAGATCCCGCAGTGGGCGGACGCGGTCGTGCTCAAGGCCATGGCCAAGGAGGCAGACAACCGTTACCAGAACGCCACGGAGTTCCGGCAGGAGATCCAGCGCGTTCTGCAGGGGCAGCCGGTGGCGTCGACGGCCGCGTCCACGATGCTGATGGGCTCGCAGCCGCAGGGCACCCAGGTCATGAGCGGCTACCCCGGCGGCGGCCCCGCCCGCACGCAGGTACGGCGCCCCCCGGACGACTACGGCCTGCCACCGGCCCGCTACGACGACGACATGCCCGACCGCGGCGGCGCCGGGAAGAAGGCCGCGCTGTGGGTCGGCCTCGCCGTCCTGTTCATCGGCGGCGCGGCGCTCATCGGCTGGATGCTGAGCGGCGGAGGCGGCGGGACCGAACAGGTCGCCATCCCGCAGAGCATCGTCAACACGTCCCAGAGCGACGCGTCCGCGGAGCTCACCAAACTCGGCTTCAAGATGGGCGAGTCGAAGACGGACTACAGCGACGAGGTCAAGAAGGGCTTCGTCATCACCTCCGACCCGAGGCCCGGCGCTGAGGCCGCCAAGGGCGCGACGGTGACGCTCACGGTCTCCAAGGGCAAGAAGCCCCCAACCGAGATCGAAGTCCCGGACGTGGCCGGCAAGCCGTACACCGCGGCCAAGAACATCCTTGAAGAAAAGGGATTCGAGGTCAACAAGCGGGTCGAGTCGAGCGACACCGTGCCGCGCAACAGCGTCGTCAGCACCGACCCGGCCGGCGGCACGAAGGCGCCGAAGGGCTCGTCCGTCAACGTCGTGGTGTCCAACGGCCCGACGAACCTCAAGGTGCCGAACCTGTTCAACAGCAGCCAGCGCGCCGCCTGCGCCAAGCTCCAGGGCCTCGGCCTCAGGTGCAACGTGGAGAAGGGTCCCGCGCCGGCGGACAAGCCCGTCGCACCCGGCTTCGTCTACGACCAGCAGCCGACCCCGGACGCGACGGTCGCGCCCGGCGACACCGTCACGATCTTCGTGGCGGAGAAGCCCCAGACCCCGACCCCGCCGACCGGCGGCACCCAGGACCCGAACTTCCCCTGGCCGCCGGACAACGGCGGATGATGGAGGTCGGCATGCTCAGGACATCTCAGGGAAGATCTGAAAATTTCGGTTGAAATTCGTAACGTCTCCAGGAGTCGTGACGAAGACCATAGTGAGGGCTTCCGCCATTGCCCCCGAGTGGCGGAAGCCCTCTCGTGTTTGTTGCGTTGGGGTTGTTGCGGGGTTGCGGTGCGGGCTGGGGTTGTTGCGTCCGTGGGTGACGGTGGGTGAGCCCGTTGCGCTACCCGGGCTGGTTGGTTGTCAGCCAGTTGTTCAGGAGGTGGTGGCCGTGGGTCGAGAGGATCGATTCGGGGTGGAACTGGACGCCTTCGATCGGGCGGGTGCGGTGGCGTAGGGCCATGATGACGCCGTCCTGGGTTCGGGCTGTTACTTCCAGGGCGTGCTGGGGGACGGTTTCGGGGGTCACGGCCAGGGAGTGGTAGCGGGTGGCGGGGAAGGGGGCCGGGATGTCGCGGAAGACACCTTGGCCGTCGTGGACGATCTTGCTCGTGAAGCCGTGGACGATCTCTGGGGCGCGGGAGATCGTGGCGCCGTAGGCGTGGGCTATGGCCTGGTGGCCCAGGCAGACGCCCAGGAGTGGTTTGTGGGTGCGGTCGGCTTCCCGGATCAGGTCCAGGCAAATGCCTGAGTTGGCGGGGTGGCCGGGGCCTGGGCTCAGGAGGATGCCGTCGGTGTGGGCGGCGTCCTGGAGGGTTACGTCTGAGCGGTCTTTGACTTGGCAGTCGGCGCCTAGTTCTTGGAGGTACTGGACGATGTTGTAGACGAAGCTGTCGTGGTTGTCGACTACTAGGACGCGCATTGTCAGCCCCTCGGTGTGGAGCTTGAGGGGGTCGGACGGTCCACGACGCCGTGGTCGAACTGGACCTTGGGTTCCATCCAGGGGAAGACCAGGTACCAGAAGATCGCGCCGATCGCGACGATGAGGCCGAGTGCGGTGGCTGTCTTGGTCTGCCATTCGCCCGGCAGGTGGCGCCAGATCCAGGCGTACACGGGTGGGCCTCCTATCGTCCCGCGGCGGGGGTCACGCGGGGCAGCGCGGACGCCAGTTCGCCGAAGATGATCATTCGTTTGGCGGCGGAGTACTTGGGGTGGCAGGTGGTGAGGGTGATCAGCGGCTTGGTGGGCTTGCGCTTGGGGCGCTGCGGGACGGGGGCGGTCACCTCGGTCGCCGACGGCTTCACGATCTCGCGGCCGGTGACCGTGTAGACGTACTGCTTGTCCCGGGTGTCGATGAGGATCTTGTCGCCGCGGTCGAGTTCGCCCAGCCGGTTGAAGGGGGCGGAGTAGGTCGTCCGGTGGCCGGAGACCACGAAGTTGCCGACCTGGCCGGGGAGCGCGGTGCCGGGGTAGTGGCCGGGGCCCTTGCGCAGGTCCTTGCGTTCGACGCCCTCGATGATCACGAAGTGGTAGTCCTTGCCGAAGCGGGGGATGCGGATCATCGCCAGGCCCTTGCCGAGCTTCACCCGTTCGGTCGTGACCTTGCCCCAGTCGCGCCGGAGTTCGTCGCCGAGTCGGTCCTGCTGGTCCTGGGTGTAGCGGCCGGTGCCCCAGAGTTCGTAGGTGACGAAGAGCATCATGATCAGTCCGGCGGTGATGCACAGTTCGCCCATGCCACGGATGACCGTCCGCACCGCGCGTCCTCCTCGTCTAGCCGCCCGGCGGGACCGTGGCGTGCTTCATCGTCACGTTGCCGGTGTAGGGCGGCAACGTGGCGCGCTCCACGGTCCGCGCCGCGTAGCCGAGCCCGTAGGCGTTGACGTACTTGCGGTAGATCGCGATCTCGCGGGACGCGCCGAGCGCCGCGCGGAGCCGTGCCGGGTCGCCTACGGCGGTGATCCGGAACGGCGGGGAGTACACGACGCCCTGCAGGATCAGCGTATTGCCCACGCACCGCACCGCGCTCGTCGAGATGACCCGTTGGTCCATGATCTGCATTCCGGTGGCGCCGCCGGCCCAGAGCGCGTTGACGACGGCCTGCACGTCGGCCTGGTGGACGACCAGGTCGTCGGGACGGACGTCGCGTGGCAGGTCCCCGGATTCCGGCAGCGGTGCGTCGTCCAGGGTGACCTGGACGGCGGGCCCGGTGAGCGGGGTGAACCCGGCGCGGGACGCGAGGGCGTCGGCCTCGGATTGGGCGCGTTTCACGCGGGCGTCGTGACGTCCGGCCTCCCGCGAGATACCGTCGACGTCGTGGCGGAGGCGCCGGTACTCGGCGCGCTCCTGACGGCTGCGATGCTGCTCGGCGGCGATCAGTTCGGTGACGCGGGTGCGGCCCTGCTCGCGCAGGCTCGTGCCGCGGGCCGTGCTCGCGCTCGCCGCGAACAGGGTTCCCGCGAGGAGCGTGAGAACTGGGATGATGCTTCCCCACGCTGGAAGCCGTACTCTGCACACCAGCGACTACGCTAACCGACAAAACACCCATGCGCGGTCCGGCGCTCCGGCCGCCGGACGCCCGAGGAGATCGATCCCACCGTGGCCAAGTCCAAAGTGCGCAAGAAGGCCGTTTACACGCCCCCGCAGAAGTCCAAGGCCCCGGAGGTCAGCCCGCGCTGGCTGGTTCCCACGATGGTCGGCCTGTGGCTCATCGGCCTGATCTGGATCGCCGTCTTCTACGTGACGGCCAGCACCGGCACCGACGTGCCGTACATGACCGACCTGAACAACTGGAACCT
>JBOHBY010001234.1:0-2927 GCA_050698635.1 Spirillospora sp. | reverse complement strand
CCCGGGGGCCTCTCGGGAAGGCCCCCGGCGTTCCGCGCGACCGCGGCGGCCGGTGCTAGTCGCCGCGCTCGAACCGGAAGCCGACGCCCCGCACCGTCGTGATGTAGCGGGGGCTGCCGGCGTCGTCGCCGAGCTTGCGGCGCAGCCAGGAAATGTGCATGTCGAGCGTCTTGGTGGAACCCCACCAGTTGGTGTCCCACACCTCGCGCATGATCTGTTCGCGGGTCACGACCTTGCCCGCGTCGCGGACGAGGACCCGCAGCAGGTCGAACTCCTTGGTGGTGAGCTGTAGCTCCTGGTCGCCCATCCAGGCGCGGCGCGACTCGGCGTCGATCCGCACCCCCTGGACGATCGGCGTCTCGGTGCTGCCCCGGCGCAGCAGCGCCCGCACCCGCGCGAGCAGCTCGGCCAGCCGGAACGGCTTGGTCACGTAGTCGTCGGCGCCGGCGTCCAGCCCGACGACGGTGTCGACCTCGTCGGCACGGGCGGTCAGGATCAGGATGGGCACGCCGTGCCCCTCGGCCCGCACCCTGCGGGCCACCTCAAGGCCGTCCAGTTCGGGAAGGCCGAGATCAAGGACGATCAGGTCCACACCGCCGCCGAGCGCCCGCTCCAGCGCCTGCGGGCCGTCCGGACTGACTTCGACGGTGTACCCCTCGCGACGCAGCGCGCGGGCGAGAGGCTCGGAGATGGACGTGTCGTCCTCGGCGAGCAGTACTGAGGTCATGAACCGATCGTATGACCATTCTTGAACATTGCCCGGCTGCCGCCGCGCTCTTGACCTGCGGTTTGCCACTCATAGTACATCCTCGAACACCGCTTATCCGGCTAAATTAGTAGGACACGCACATCACGCCGTCCGGGCGTGGCGCGGCGTGGCGCGAATCGTGGGCGTCGGAGGGCGGCGGTCAGCCGAGGACGGCCGCCGAAGCGGCGGGCAATTCGATGGACGCGGATTCGGAATCGCCGATGATGTCCGCGTCAAGGCGGATCGCCGGATCCGAGGCCAGCAGAAGGCGGGGCCTTGTCGCTCTGAATGTGGCCGGGAGCGTGACGGGAAGGTCGCCGAAGTTCACCGCGACGCACACCCGGCCGCGACGCATCATCAGCCAGCGGGCCGTGTCGTCGGCTATCTCGACGGTCGTCGCGGTCAGGCGCGGTTCGTTCAGGTCGGGCAGGGATCGGCGGAGGGCGAGCAGGGAGCGGTGCCATTCGAGCAGGTCACGGTGGTGCGGCCGGTCGGGTTCGGTCCAGTCGAGGACGGAGCGCCGGAACGTTTCCACAGCCTGTGGATCGGGGATCGCGCCTTTCCAGCCGTGCCGGGCGAACTCGCGGCGGCGTCCCTCGCTGACCGCGCGTGCGAGGTCCGCGTCCTGGTGGTCGGTGAAATAGCACCACGGGGTGGACGCGCCCCATTCCTCGCCCATGAACAGCATGGGCGTGAACGGTGCGAGCAGGACGAGCGCCGCACCGACTTTGAACATCGACGGGGAGATTCGAGAGTCCGCCAGGGTCACGCCTATGCGGTCGCCTACTGCGCGGTTGCCCACCTGGTCATGGTTCTGTAAGAAGCCGACGAACCTGTGCGCGGGCGTCGTCTGGACGTCGACCGGACGGCCATGGCACCGCCCCCGGAACGTCGACCAGGTCCCGTCATGGACGAAGACGTGCGTGAGTACCTTCTTGAGCGTCTCCAGGGGGCCGAAGTCGCAGTAGTAGCCCTGCCGTTCGCCGGTAAGCGCGGCGTGCAGCGCGTGGTGGAAATCGTCGTTCCACTGGGCGTCCAGCCCGTAGCCGCCCGCTTCCCTGGACGTCACCAGGCGCGGGTCGTTCAGGTCGGATTCGGCGATGAGGAACAGTTCTCGCCCTAGGTGGGCCGACAGGCGTGCAACAGCGGACGACATTTCCTCCAGAATGTGGACGGCACTGTGATCGGTGATGGCGTGGACGGCGTCGAGGCGGAGCCCGTCGAAGTGGTAGTCGCGCAGCCACATCAGCGCGTTCTGCACGACGAACGCGCGGACCTCGTCCGAGCCCTCCTGGTCGAAATTCACCGCCGCGCCCCACGGGGTCGGATGGACGTCGGTGAAGTACGGGCCGTAGGCGTCGAGGCGGTTACCGTCCGGGCCCAGGTGGTTGTAGACGACGTCCAGGACGACGGCGAGCCCGCGCGCATGGGCGGCGTCCACGAAATGCTTCAACCCGTCTGGCCCGCCGTACGGTTCGTGTGGCGCCCACAGGTGAACGCCGTCGTAACCCCATCCGTGACGGCCTGGAAATGCGGCGACGGGCAGGAGTTCTACGGCGTCCACGCCGAGGGCGACGAGGTGGTCGAGTCGCTCAGCGGCGGCGTCGAACGTTCCTTCTGGCGTGAACGTGCCCACGTGCATCTCGTACAGGACGGTGCCGGGGAGCGGCCGTCCATGCCAGTGCTGATCCGTCCAGGCGAACCGTTCGTGGTCGTAGACACGGCTCAGCCCATGGACACCGTTCGGCTGCCATTGCGAGCGTGGGTCGGGTAGCGGCTCGTCGCCTCCGTCTAAGGCGAAGCCGTAATCGGTCCCGTGTACGGCGTCCGCGTTCTGGCCTCGCCACCACCCGGAGGCCGATTTCTCCAGGGGATGTTGTGCATTGGCGGTCACGACTTCCACGCGGTCGGCGTTGGGGGCCCAGACCTCGAATCGAGCGCTCACCGATTCATCTCTCTGGGGATGAGCAACGCGACCGGCAGATGCTCGAAGACGCGGGAGGCGTCCAGGATCGGGCCCATGTGCGTGCAGCCTGTGAGGGCGTCGCGCCAGCCCTGACTGCGGACGTCCACCCGCGTCCGGTCCCAGCCGCCACGGCGTTCCAGGCCCACGGGCAGGCGCGTGGCGAGCGCGACCGCGTCACCGCGCGCGAACCCGACGACGTGCTCGGCGGCGGGC
>JBOHBY010001233.1:0-1905 GCA_050698635.1 Spirillospora sp. | reverse complement strand
GCTCCGCGCTCATCACCGTCCTGCCCGCCGACGAGGGCGGGACGGACGCGGGAAAGAACACCGTCAAGGCCGTCCGGGACGCGGTGCCGGCAGGTGCGCGGGTGGGCGGCCCGACCGCGAACGAGATCGACTTCGTCGACAAGGTGTACGGGACGTTCCCGTACATGCTGGCGCTGATCTGCGTGCTGACGTTCGTCCTGCTGGCCCGCGCGTTCCGGTCCCTGCTGCTGGCGCTCAAGGCGGTCGTGTTCAACCTGCTGTCGCTGGCGGCCGTGCTCGGCTCGATCGTCCTGGTGTGGCAGGAGGGGCTCGGCAGCGACCTGATCTGGGACATCTCCGCGACCGGGTCCGTGTCCGCGTTCATCCCGGCGATGGTGTTCGCGTTCCTGTACGGGCTGTCGATGGACTACGAGGTGTTCATCCTGGCCCGGCTGCGGGAGGAGTACGACCGGACGGGCTCCACCGGCAGCGCCCTCGTCGAGGGCATGGGCCGGACCGGACGCCTGGTGACCAGCGCGGCGCTGATCCTGTTCCTGGCGTTCGCCTCGCTCGCCGCCGCGCCCGTCGTCGAGGTGAAGATCTTCGCCACGGGGCTGGGGCTGGGCATCCTGCTGGACGCGACCGTGGTGCGGGCGCTGCTCGTCCCGGCGACGGTCTCCCTGTTCGGCCGCTGGAACTGGTGGCTGCCGGGATGGGCCGCGCGCCTGCTGCGCGTCCGCCCCTCGCCCCTTCCGGCCTCGGACGACAAGGAGCAGGTCGCGGTCAGTGGGTGGCGGTGCGGGTGAGGCCTAGGTGGACGGCGAGGGCGGCGAGGGCCGAGCCCATCAGGTAGCGCTGGGCGCGCTGCCAGCCGGGGCGCCGGGCGAGGAAGACGGCGATGCCGCCCGCGCCGAGCACGATGAGGGCGTTCACGGTGATCGCGATGGTGATCTGGGTGAGGGCGAGCAGCACGATCTGGACGCCGACATGGCCGCGCTCCGGGTCGACGAACTGCGGCAGCAGCGAGACGTACAGGATCGCGATCTTCGGGTTGAGCAGGTTGGTGACCAGGCCCATCGCGAACAGGCGGCGCGGCGGGTCGGCGGGCAGCTCCCTGGGGGCGAACACCGTCGTCCCGCCGGGCCGCACCGCCTGCCAGGCCAGCCACAGCAGGTACGCCGCGCCCGCGACCTTGATCGCGGTGTAGACCTCGGGAACGAGCGTGAACACGGTGGTGACGCCGGCGGTGACGGCGGTGACGTAGACGAGGAAACCGGCGGCGACCCCGCCGAGCGAGATCAGGCCGGCGCGGCGGCCCTGCGTCACCGACCGCGACACCAGGTAGATCATGTTGGGGCCTGGGGTGAGCACGAGCCCGAGCGCGAAGAGCGCGATGGCCGCCAGGGCGCTGGACGAGATCATTGCACTCCTGACATCGTCGGTGTGATTCGAGGGTAAGTCTCCGAGTAAGCTCAGTGCAATAACGATATTGCTCTCGGTGCAATCGGAGGTGCGGTGGAGGAGTATCGGCGGATCGCGGACGAGGTGGCCGCCGACATCGTGTCGGGACGGCTCAGGCCGGGCGACCGGCTGCCACCGCAGCGCGCGTTCGCGCGGGGGCGGGGCATCGCGGCCTCGACGGCGAACCGCGTGTACCGGGAGCTGGGCCGGCGGGGCCTCGTCGTCGGAGAGGTGGGGCGCGGGACGTTCGTCCGCGCGGCGGAGCGTCCGGCCGTCCCGGCGCTGGCCGAGCCCGCGGACGCGCGCGTCGACCTGGAGGTCAGCTACCCCGCGGTGCCCGAGCAGACCGCGCTGCTGGCGTCCGGGCTGGAGCGGCTGCTGCGCGTGGACGTCCTAGGCCGCGCGCTCGCCCCGGCCGGTGTCGCGGGCACGGCCGAGGCCAGGGAGGCGGCGGCGGAGCTGCTC
>JBOHBY010001232.1:0-2585 GCA_050698635.1 Spirillospora sp. | reverse complement strand
GCTCCGGGCCGAAGCCGAGGCGCTCGCGGCCGACCCTGAGGACCGGGCCGAGGCCGCGGCCGTCCTCATGAACATGGAGGGGTCTGCGAGCGGTGGGCGCCTGATTGTTGGGTGGGGGTCGGGCAGACTTGGGGTTATGAAGTATGTGCTGCTGATCTGCGATGACGAGGTGGACTCGCCTAGCAACGAGGAGATGGCGGCCGATCCGGTGCATCAGGCTTGGCAGGCGGATCTGGCGCGGCGGGGGGCCGAGGTCGTCGGGATTCGGTTGCGGCCGGTGGTGAACGCGACCACGGTCAAGGTCCGGGACGGGGAGACGCTGGTCTCGGACGGGCCGTTCGCCGAGACGAAGGACTTCGTCGGCGGGTTCGTCGTCATCGAGTGCCCGAGTCTGGACGATGCCATCGCGATCGCCGCTGGGCATCCCTACGCGCGTTGGGGCGGCGTCGAGATCCGTCCCGTGTGGGAATGAGCGACGAGGAGCGGGTTCGGGTGGCGGTCGACGCGGCGTATCGGGACGAGTGGGGACAGGTCGTCGCGACCCTGATCGGGATGACGGGCGACTGGGACCTTGCCGAGGACTGTGCGCAGGACGCGTTCGCCGTCGCGTTGACGACCTGGGCCCGTGACGGGGTGCCGCGTAAGCCGGGGGCCTGGCTGACGACGGCGGCTCGGAACCGGGCGATCGACCGGCTGCGCAGGGACGCGGCTGGTGTTGCCAAACTCCGGCAGCTTGCCGTGCTGGAACGTGACCCTGATCAGTCTCCTGCGGACGACATCCCGGACGAGCGGTTGCGGCTGATCTTCACGTGCTGCCATCCGGCGCTGCCGTTCCCGGCCCGGGTCGCGCTCACGCTACGGACGCTGGCGGGGCTGAGCACCGCCGAGATCGCCAGGGCGTTTCTCACCGCCGAGTCCACGATGGCGCAGCGGCTCGTCCGGGCGAAACGCAAGATCCAGGAGGCGGGGATTCCTTATCGGGTGCCGCCTGCCGAGGTCCTTCCGGGGCGGCTGGCGGCCGTTCTTGCGGTGCTTTATCTGATCTTCAACGAGGGCTACGACGAGGACGACGAGCGGCGGGAGTTGACGGCCGAGGCGATCCGGCTGGGGCGGGTACTCCCCCGGCTGATGCCGGGGGAGCCCGAGCCGCGCGGGCTGCTCGCGTTGATGTTGCTGCATGAGGCCCGGCGCGCTACCCGTAAAGAGGGTGGCGAGCTGGTCACGCTGGAGCATCAGGACCGCTCGCGGTGGGATCGGGAGCTGATCGCCGAAGGCCTGGCCGCGCTCGACCAGGCGGTGGCGATGGGACGTACCGGGCCCTACCAGGTGCAGGCCGCCATCGCCGCGCGCCATGCCACCGCCCCCGACGCGGACGGTACTGACTGGGCGCAGATCGCGGCCCTTTACGCCGAGTTGGGCGGGCTGGCGCCGTCGCCGGTCGTCGATCTGAACCGTGCCGTGGCGGTCGCGATGGCGGACGGTATCCCGGCCGGGCTGGCGTTGGTCGACGAGCTCACCGCGTCCGGACGGCTCGACGGCTACCACCTGCTGCCCGCCACCCGCGCCGACCTCCTTCGGCGGGACGGCCGCGCCGAAGAGGCCAAGGCCGCCTACGAGGAGGCGCTGGAGCTCGCGCCGACCGAGGCCGAGCGCCGCTACCTGGGCAAACGCCTCCGCGAGCTCTGATTCCAGAAGTTTTTCCGGGTGATGTCGATTCCGGGAGGGTGCCCTTCGTCGGTGGGGCGAAAGTCCACCAAGAGGAAGGGAGAAACCCGAAATGAACGCACCACCCACGCCCGAGATCGTCGACCGCGCCGCCTGGCAGGCCAAGCTGGACGAGCTGCGCATCCGGGAGAAGGCCCACACGCGCGAAGGCGACGCCATCGCTGCCGCTCGGCGGCGTCTGGGAATGGTCGAGGTGGACGCCTCCACACCGCTGGTCGGCGCCGACGGGCCCGTCACGCTGTTGGACGCGTTCGAAGGCCGTCGCCAGCTGGTCGCCTACTACATGATGTGGTACTCCGGCCGTCCTGCCGAAGAGCAGTGCGAGGGCTGCACGTACTACAACGGGAAGGTCCGCGAGCTGTCCTACCTGCACGCGGCCGGGATCACCTACGCCACCCTCTGCCAAGGGCCGTACGACGAGAGCGTCCGGTACCGCGACTTCATGGGCTGGGACATGCCCTGGTACTCCGCCCAGGACTCCGTCGAAACCCTTCTGGTCGGGCGCCAGGTCGGCATGTTCCACCTGGTCGTCTACCTCCGGGACGGCGACCGCGTCTTCGAGACCTACTGGACGAACGGACGCGGCGTAGAGGCCCTCGACAACAGCTACCCGCTCATGGACATGACCGTCTACGGCCGCCAAGAAGAATGGGAGGACTCGCCCGACGGCTGGCCGCACGACGGCTCGGTCGACGGCGGCTTCTTCCGGACCGGCGGACGTCCCACCTCGCAGTGGCCCCGCCTGGCGGCCGGTCACTCCGACGACCTCGGCAACGCGCAGTGACCGTCGAAGCGAGCAAGGCAGGCGTCGACGCGAGCAAGGCGGGCGTCGGAGCGAGCCAGGCGGGCGCGGGCGATGG
>JBOHBY010001231.1:0-1882 GCA_050698635.1 Spirillospora sp. | reverse complement strand
GCTGAGCGCGTCGGCCAGCTCCGTCCGGTCGACCGGGCGGTCACCGCGGACGAGATGCGCCGCCGCGCCCGCCTGCACGCCGATGACCGTGATGCTGTGCGCGAGGAGGTCGTGCAGGTCGCGGGCGATCCGCAGCCGCTCCTCGGCGACGCGGCGGCGCGCCTCCTCCTCACGCGTCCGCTCCGCGCGCTCGGCCCGCTCGGTGATCGTCGCGAGCCGGGCCCGGTGAACCCGCCACACCTGGACGGCGATCACGACGGAGACGACGGCCTCGATCACCGCGATCTGCTCGCGGACCGACGCGCCGCCCGCGTGCAGCGACATCCCGATCACGCACACGAACAGCAGGACGCCCGCCACGGTCAGCACGACCCTGACCCGCCGCCCGCACACCGCGTACGCGAACAGCGCGATCACCTCGGCGGGCACCAGCGCGTGGTGCTGGTACTGCGCCAGGTGGTAGGGCAGCGCGAGCATCAGCAGCGCCACCAGGCCCTGCGTCGGCCACCGCCTGATCACCGCGAGCGGGACGTGCGCGGCCACCAGCAGCACGGTTCCGACCGCGTCCAGGTCGCGGACGCCCGGCCACAGCACCGCCACGGCCACCGCGACGCACGCCAGCAGCGCCGCGAACACGGCCTCGCTCGCCACCACACCGTTCCGGGGCACCGTCACCACCCGTCCATTTTCTCCATGTTCGCCGATCTACGCACACCGCCCCGCCTCCGGTGGACGTTCAGTACGCTCCGCCCATGGACAGGCCCGCGGAAAGGTCACCTCGGATCACGCACATCGCGTGGGGCCGTATGGAGGTCGAAGGCCTTCCGCCCGGCAAGGACTTCAAGCTGTATCCGGGCGGCGGGCGCGAATGGGACTGGGCCGAGCACGGGACACGGCACGATCCGGGGATCCAGCCCGGGGACGTCCAGGAGCTGCTCGACCACCGCTGCACGGTCGTCGTCCTCAGCAAGGGCATGGAGCTGCGGCTCAAGACGATGCCGTCGACGCTGCGGGCGCTGGCCGACGCCGGGGTCGAGGTGCACGCGGAGGAGACGACCGAGGCCGTCGCGCTCTACAACCGGCTGGCCGAGACCGAACGCGTCGGCGGCCTCTTCCACTCGACCTGCTGATTCCACCCGACCTGCCGACCCCGTGACGGCGAGCTCAGGCCCGGCGCTGGTAGTGCAGGAGGACGACGCCGTTGCCGAAGGCGCGCGACCCGGCCAGACGCAGGTCCTCGGTCGCGTCCGCGTGGTGGAAGAGGCGGCGGCCGCGCCCGAGGAGGACGGGGTGGACGTAGACGCGGTACTCGTCGATCAGGTCGAGCCGCCGGAACGTCGCGGCGAGGTCGGCCCCGCCGAGGGCCATGTCGCCGCCGGGCCGCGCCTTGAGCTCGTTGATCTCGTCGGCGTCGACCTCCCGTCTGATCGTGGTGTTCCACCCGGCCCGTTCGAGTGTGCGGGAGAACACGATCTTGGGCATGTCGCGCCAGATGCCCGCGAACTCCGCCATCGGACCGCTGACGCCCGGGCCGGCGTCGGCGGTCGGCCAGAAGTCGGCCATGAGCTCGTGGGTGACGCGGCCGTCCAGGAAGGCGCTCATCGGTCTGAGCTGCTCGTTGAAGTGCCAGTGCAGCTCGTCGTCGACCATGTGCCAGTCGATCTCGCGGTGCGGCCCCTCGAAGAACCCGTCCAGCGACACCGACATGGACAGGATGATCTTTCTCATGACACTCCTCGGTTTGCCTGGTCGTCCGGCCCTATAGTTCTGCGAACTCCATCACGAAGGGCTGACAGTGGCCGTCACTCCTCCGTCCGTCCCCCCGCGATCGCGGATCACGCTCGGCCGTGGCGCCTACCGGTGGCCGTTCCGGGTGCTCCTG
>JBOHBY010001230.1:0-1972 GCA_050698635.1 Spirillospora sp. | reverse complement strand
GGACACGACCGGGTCCTGCTGGACGAGGTCGAAGAACGCGGCGAGCCGGTCGACGTCGTGCAACACGCGGGCCAGCGCCGAGGCCAGGTCGAAGCGGAACCCGTCGACGCGCATCTCCAGGATCCAGTAGCGCAGCGAGTCCATGATCAGCTGGAGCGCGTGCGGGTTGCGGACGTTGAGGGAGTTGCCGCAGCCGGTGTAGTCGAGGTGGTAGCGCCTGTCGTCGTCGCGCAGCCGGTAGTAGGACGCGTTGTCGATGCCGCGGAACGACAGCGTCGGCCCGAGGTGGTCGCCCTCGGCGGTGTGGTTGTAGACGACGTCCAGGATGACCTCGATGCCCGCCTCGTGCAGGGCGCGGACCATCGCCTTGAACTCCCGCACCTGCTCGCCGCCCCGCTTCCGGCGCCGCCCGGACGAGGCGTAGGCGTGGTGCGGCGCGAAGAACCCGATCGTGTTGTAGCCCCAGTAGTTGCCGAGGCCCCGTGCCACCAGCGCGTGCTCGGGGATCGACTGGTGCACCGGCATCAGCTCCACGGCCGTCACACCGAGATCGGCCAGGTGGTCGACCATCACCGGGTGCGCCAGGCCCGCGTACGTGCCGCGCAGCTCCTCCGGGATGCCGGGGTGCAGCTTCGTCAGGCCCTTCACGTGCGCCTCGTAGATGACGCTCTCGTGGTACGGGACGCGCGGCGGTCGGTCGTCCCCCCAGTCGAAGGACGGGTCGATCACGACGTTCTTCGGCATGTGGGGGGCGCTGTCGTCGTCGTTCAGGACGTCGGGGTCGGCGAACCGGTAGGAGAACAGCGACTCGTGCCAGCGGACGCCGCCGTCGACGGCCTTCCCGTACGGGTCGAGCAGCAGCTTGGCCGGGTTGCAGCGGTGCCCCTCGCGCGGGTCGAACGGCCCGTGGACCCGGTACCCGTACCGCTGCCCGGGGCCGACGCCCGGCAGGTAGCCGTGCCAGACGAACCCGTCCACCTCGGGCAGGGCCCGCCGCGTCTCGCGTCCGCGCGCGTCGAACAGGCACAGCTCGACGCGCCACGCCACCTCGGAGAACAGCGCGAAGTTCGTGCCGGTGCCGTCCCAGGTGGCGCCCAGCGGGTAGGCGTCCCCCGGCCAGACCTCCCGCAACCGCCCCACCCCCTAGCCCCAGTCTGTCGAGTGTTGCCTACCCACCGTCCTCCCACCCACCACCGTTGGGGAGGCGCCAGACGGTTTCGCCGTCGTCGGTGGTCTCGCGGGTGGGACGGAAGCCGAGCTTGGCGGCGACGGCCGCGGACGGACGGTTCTCCGGGTGGACGGTCGCGACCACGTCCCGGACACCGTGCGCCAGCAACCAGTCCACCAGCGCGCGGGCGGCCTCGGTCGCGAACCCGAACCCCTGGTACGGCATCCCGACGACCCAGGCGACGGACGCGACCCGGCGCGGCGGGCCGGGCGTCACGGTCGACCCGTCGGACGGGGGCGTCACGGTGAAGCCGGGCGGCGCGGGCGCCACGGTCGCCTGGACGTACCCGATCGCCTGCCCGTCGCGGCCGCGCCGGACGATCCAGTTCAGCCAGTACTCCTGGTGGTAGGGCGCGGGACCGGCGACGAGATGCGCGTACCGGGCGCGCAGCTCGTCCAGGGTGAGGGGCTCGCCGCCGATGTGGCGGTGCAGGCGCGGATCGTCCAGGACGGGCGCCATCTCCTCGGCGTGCTGGACGGCCAGCGGCTCCAGGACGAGGCGCTGGGTCCGGATCGGCTCGGCGAGCGCCCCGTACACCCCGCCGATCGTAGGCCCCCGGGACCATCCGGCCGGGGACGGTCAGAGCCGCCGTGTCCAGGCGCCGGGCGAATGCTGCTTCGGGGTGAGCCACAGCCACGGCTGGGAGTGGCGGAAGGGCAGGTCGGTGCCGGGCTGCCAGGGGAACAGGCCCTCGGTGTTTGGCCAGAGGACCTGGAGCATCGGCAGCGGCGGCCGCCGGTAGAA
>JBOHBY010001229.1:0-5118 GCA_050698635.1 Spirillospora sp. | reverse complement strand
GCGCACGCGAGCGGCTCCGCCAGCACGGCCCGTTCGGACGGCAGCGACTCCGGCACCCGGTGCAGCTGGGTTTGGTGCGCGACGAGCCGTTCCGACCAGCCGCCGCCTGTGTCGGCGCAGAAGCCCGTCTGGAGCCCGGACGAGATCCGGCCCGCGTTCACGTGGTCGCAGCGGTTCTCGTTGCCCTCGGTGCAGGGGCCGCAGGGGCCTGTGCCGCGCGCACGGCACGGCAGGACGGGGTCGATGACGACGCGCGTCCCGGCGGGCATGCCGTCTCCGGCGTCGTCCATCAGCTCGGCGACGATCTCGTGGCCGGGCACGAACGGCATCGAGGTCAGCGGCGCCAGGTACGGGGAGACCTTCCCGGCGGCCATCGACAGGTCGGAGCCGCAGATCCCCGACAGCAGCGGACGCAGCCGCACCCAGCCGGGGCCCGGCGTCCCGGGCGGCGGCTTGGACGTCAGCCGCAGCGGCGCCAAAGAGGGGACGGCCGCCGGGCGCAGCCGTCCCGGCAGCCGCGCGGCGGCCAGGTAACGGGCGGGGGAGCGGTGGTACTCCAGCGCCAGGATCATCGGACCGCACCTTTCTGGGACGCGCCTTCGAGCGCGGCGTCCAGGATCGTGGAGACGGCGCCCGCGTCGCCATCCCAGTCCGCGATCGACCAGCGTTGCCGTTTGGCATGCCGGTACAGGCGGGCGTCGGGGTTGACGGCGACGGGGTTCCCGACCTGCTGCAAGACCGGTAGGTCAGAGTAGTGGTCGCCGTAGGCCCAGCTTCCGGTGAGGTCGATTCCTTCGTCCTTGGCCCAGGCCCGCAGCCATGCGCCGCGTGCCTCGCCGATCAGTGGCGGCTCGTCGAAGTGGCCGGTGCAGCGTCCGTCGACGACCCTCAGGCGGGAGGCCAGGATGTCGTCGAAGAGGGTGCGGAGGGGTTCGACGAAGACGTCCAGGGTGCCGGTGAGCAGGACGGTGCGGTGCCCTGCCGCGCGGTGCGCGCGGATGCGGCGGATCGCCTGCGGCCAGGCGCGGCGCAGGAGCACGTCGCCGAGTTTGTCGCGGGCCAGTGCCCGCAACTGGGCCTCGCTTGCGCCCTCGTAGCGCTGGACGAACTCGCGGAGAAATTCGCCACGGTCGCGGTGTTCGGTGCGTAGGTAGTGCGGGACCTTGCGCAGGACGGGCAGCAGGGTCCCTGGCCAGGCTTTCATGGGCGCGTCCAGTAGGCGGGCCCAGAGGTGTGCCTCTACGACGTCGGACGCGACGATCGTGCCGTCGAAGTCGAACACGGCGACGACGTCGCTGCGCTCCTCGAACGGGGCGCGCGGTTTGGCCGGACGGCCCGCCGTCAGGATCGGGCGCGGCTCCGGGGCGGGCGGCTGCATGTGGCGGAACGCGGACGTCACCGCCGGGCAGTGCACGTCGCGCAAGTAGTGCGCCCAGTCGATGACGGCCGAGTCGCAGCCCGCGTCGTCCGGTAGGGATTCGTCGAGCGCGAGCGTGGCGGAGTCGGCGTAGACGACCTCGGCGGCGCCGTACGCACCGTACAGGTCGCGGTAGCGGCGCAGCATCCGGACCTCGCGGCCCTGCTTGTAGAGGTTCCGCTGCCAGCCGCGCGTACGGTCACCGCTGGGCAGCATCATCAGCGCCTTCTCGGCGACGTCCATGGCGCGTTCCGCGGTGCCGAGCATGCGTTCGGCGCGGCCCTCGCTGAGCAGCGTCAGCTCGCGCGGACGGATCGCGCCGCGCCCGTCCGTGCCCGGCAGCGGGTTCTCGGCGAAGTACTCCTTCACGAGCTCCACCAACCGCTGGAGTGTCAGCGGGTTCCGCGCCCCTGACCCGACGTGGTAGTACGCGGGCTTGCCCGGGTCGGACGGCGCGGCGGCGGCGGCGAGCAGCGCGCTCACGACCATGTCGACCGGGATGATGTCGACGACGCCGTCCGGGATTCCGGCGAGCGCCCGCAGCATGCCCTGCCCGTAGGCGAGGATCAGCGGGTCCGCCATCTTGAACCCGTCGATCCAGCCCGGGTACGGGTGCTTCAGGCTGCTCTCCACGATCGCCGGACGGACGATCGACAGCGGCACGTCATGCGCCGTCCGCTCCGCCGCGCGCTCGCCGAGGGCCTTGGTGAGGGTGTAGACGTCCGGCCAGCCGAGGCTGCGGGCCCGTTCCCGCCCGTACGCGACGAGCCTGTCCTTGACCTCGTCGCGGCGGCGGCGCTCGGTGTCGGCGGCGACGGCGGTCGGGCCCGCCTTGCCCTGCTCCTTCAGCGCGGCGGCGCGCAGGCGTCCGAGGACCTCGGGACGCCGCGAGTCGCGCTCCACCGACCGGCGGGCCTCGACCGCGCACTCCAGCTCGGTCGTCCAGTCGATGGTGTGGTCGAGGGTCGTCTCCGGGACGATGCCCTTCCGCGACCCCGCGACGTACGCCGTCGACACGTGCACGATGTGCGGCGTCTTCCCCGACCGCTGCCCGGCCCGCCGGACGGCCTCGTACAGGTCGACGGTGCCGACCACGTTCGTCTGGAACGCCTCGTCGATCGGCGGGTCGAACGACACGATCGACGCGCCGTGGATCACCATGTCGATGTCGTCCGGCAGCTCCGGTACCGACTCGGTGATGTCGGCCGCGACGATCCGCACCCGATCCCGCACGATCTCGCGTGCGGCGTCGTCGCCGACCCGCTCCCGCCACGGCCAGAACACGGGCTTGGCGACCAGCTCGTCCAGCCGCTGCTCGGCGGTCACGCCGGGTTTCTCCCGCAGCACCGCGACGACACGGGTCTCAGGATGCCGGGACAGAATGCGCTCCAACAGCGCCTGCCCAATGAAACCGGTGACTCCGGTGAGCAGGACCGTCCGTCCCGCGAGGCCGTCTGGCGTGGGGGCATCGCTCATGCTGCTTGGTTCTCCCTGTGTACGCCGGCGTGGGCGAGTGCCCAGTCGGAGGCCATTCGGGGTATGCGGTGGCGCGGGAGGCGTTCCAGCGACCGGAGACGCGCCTTCTGCGCGAGTGCCGCGTCGGCGAATCCGGGGAGCTGCCCGATGGTGTCGTCGAGGCGGCGCAGGCGGTCGAGGCCGTCGTCGTCGCCGAACAGCCAGACGAGCGCGAAGTCGGTCTCCTCCTGCGGGCGCAGGCCCGTCCCGACGGGCGCCCACAGACGCTCCATCGCCCACCGTGTCATCCGCCGTGCCCGCGGGCTGCGCTCCAGCCGCAGCCGCGCCTGCGCGCGGTAGAAGGCGAAGTGGCGGCGCTCGTCCTTGATGATGCGGCGCAGGATGTCGCGCAGCACCGGGTTGTCGCTCTTCTCGATCATCGACTGGTAGCTGCTGATGGCGCTGAGCTCGTTCATCGCGCCCCACGTCATCTGGATCGCGATGAAGTCCTTCGACAGCGCGGAGCCGACCATCGACGCGAGATGGCCGGTGTAGACGCCGCGGCCGAGCGCGCGGCGGATCCGCTCGTTGCGGGCGACCTTGGTGGGGTAGGGCGAGGCGACGTTGACGCGTTCGCGGTCGGGCGCCAGCGTGAAACCGGCCTCGCCGAGGAACCGGGAGAACGCCTCACCGTGCCAGAACTCCTCGTAGATCCAGCAGCTCATGAACGCCGTGATCTCGGGGTCGAACGCGGCCCGCGTGGCCAGGAGGTCGCGGGCGTACATCACGGTGTGCGTCTCGATGTCCATCATGAACGTGAGCGTGCGCGCCTCCGCACCGGAGACCGGGTAGGACGGGATCTCGTTCCACGCCACCCCCGACAGATCGACCGCCTTCGAGTTGCGTACGTAGCGGTCAAGGTCGAAGTCCTGCTTCATGTCCGGAACGCTAGGCACGGAAGGGGAGGGGCGAATCCGTCATGTGACGGGGCACTTGCCGTGTGCCCGTCGCCGCAGCTAGAGGCACTTCTGCGACGAGTGTGAAACCGCCTTTCCCGTCCGTTCCGGCTGAGACGGAACCGCCGAGCGCGCCGGTGCGGGCCGTCAGGTTGGACAGGCCCTTTCCGGTGCCCGGGTCGGAGCCTGTGTACGACGGCGGTATGACGCCGTCGTTGTGGACCGTGAGCCTTGCCGCACCGTCGTTGACGGTGACCGTGACCGCGCAGTGCTCCGGGTGGGCGTGGCGCAGGACGTTGGTGACGGATTCGCGGAGCACGGCGGCCAAGACACCGTCGACCGGGGAGGACGGCGGCAGGTCGGCCTCGTCGGGGAGGTCGACGTGGACGTCGGCACCGGCGGCGTCGAGTGCGGCCCGTGCCGATACCGCTTCTTCGCGGAGGGAGAGGGCGCGGTCGGCTTCGGCGACGGCGCGGGCCTCAGCGCGTGACCGTTCCGCCAGGTCGGCCAGCTCGCCGATCTCGGCGGCGGCGCGGGACGGGTCGGCGGTGAGGAGCCGTCGCGCCAGCTCCGCCTTCACGGTGATCGTGGAAAGCCCGAGGCCGAGCAGGTCGTGGACGTCGCGGGAGATGCGCAGCCGCTCGTGCAGCGCCGCCATCCGCGCCAGCCGCTCCCGGGCGACGTCGACCTCGCGGGCCAGCATCGGCAGCCGGTACAGCGCGTAGACGACCACGCCGATCTGCACCGAGATCGCGGACGTGTAGAGATGGAACAGCGTGCCGTGGGACGTCCACAGCGCGGGCACGCACCACAGGACGATCGTCGCCGAGAACAGGATCCACGCCCAGCGTCCGCGTGAGACCAGCAGGACGGATCCTGTGGCGAGGCACGCCATCGTCGCCCAGTCGTGGCCGAACAGCGCGTAGGGGACGAAGACCAGCAGGATTTGGGCGGTGAGCGTCCACGCCCCGCCGCGGGGACGGCGTCTGCGGAGGAAGGTCGAGGAGTGCCGCAGCACCAGCGCGGAGATCGCGGCCGTCACCGCCACGGCCGCCGCCGTCGCCCGCCAGGAGCCGTCCGTTCCCGCGTAGACGTAGATGACCTGCTGCCACGCGAAGCCGACGGTCAGGATGACCATGATCGTCCAGGCGAGGCGGGACTGGGTCACGCGGCCGGGCCGTTCCCGCCGCCGGGACGGGCCCTGGAGCGCGCCGACGATCGAGCGGACGTCGGTCGCCGCCTGGCGGGCGGTGCGGGCGACCTCGTCCAGGTCGTCGCGGGCCCTTGCCG
>JBOHBY010001228.1:0-2449 GCA_050698635.1 Spirillospora sp. | reverse complement strand
GTGCCGTCCCACGAACCCCGTCGCGCCGACCAGCAGGATCCGGGTCATGACGGGCCCAGCGGGACGCGGACCCGGCCGTCCATGAGCTGCGGGCGCAGCGCCGGGAACTCGGCGTTGGCGCGGTCGTAGTCGTCCGGGCGGCCGATGTCGAGCCAATAACCGTCGAACGGGTACTCGCGCGGGTGCCGCCCGGTCGCCAGCAGGTCCAGGATGAGCTGGTCGAAGCCGAGCGGGATCCCCGGCTCGAACTTGGCGAGGGCCTCGTTCGAGACGCCGTACACGCCCATGCTGACCTGGTAGTCGAGGGTCGGTTTCTCGGTGAACGCGACGACCCGCCCGTCCCGGGTCGTCAGGACGCCGAAGTCGATGTCCACCTGCCGCGCGTACGTCGCGACGGTCAGCGGCGGCCCGGCGGCGGCGTGCTGGAGCAGCAGCCCGGCGAAGTCGAGGTCGGTGAGGATGTCGCCGTTGGCGACGAGGAACTCGGCCGGGAGCCGGTCGCGCATCGACAGCAGCGGGCCGATGGTGCCGAGCGGCGTCTCCTCGACGGCGTAGTCGACGCGCAGCCCCCAGCGGCTCCCGTCGCCGACGTAGGACCGGATCAGGTGTCCGAGGTGCCCGATGGCCAGTGTCACGGTGCGGAACCCCTGCCGGGAGAGCTGGTGCAGCAGGATCTCCAGGATCGCGTACTCGTCGCCGATGGGGACGAGCGGCTTCGGCAGGGTCGTCGTGTACGGGCGCAGCCGCACTCCCTTGCCGCCCGCGAGGATCACGGCGTGCATGTCGTCCCGCCTAGATGTTGTAGGTGGACGGCCGGTAGCGCGCCAGGTTGGTGGGGTCGAGGAACCATTCGATGGTGTCCTTGAGCCCCTCTTCCAGGGTGTGCCGGGGCCGCCAGCCGGCGTCGCGGCGCAGCTTCCCGCTGTCGCAGACGAGCCGCATGACCTCCGACGCCGCGGGCCGCTCGCGGGTGGCGTCGCCGCGGAACTCGGGGTCGGCGCCCATCAGTTCGGCGATCGTGCGGGCGAGCCGTCCCATCGAGATCTCGCGGCCGGTACCCGAGTTGTAGAGCTGCCCGGCGACGTCGCCTGCGGTCGCGGTTCCGACGGCGACGAACGCCTCCGCGGTGTCGGCGACGAAGGTGAAGTCCCGGGTCGGGTCGAGCGCCCCGACCCGGACGGCGCCGGTGTCCGCGGCGATCTGGCTGATGACGGTCGGGATGAACGCGCGGGCCGACTGCCGGGGCCCGAACGTGTTGAACGGGCGCAGCGTCACCGCGGGCACGCCGAACGAGGCGTGGTAGCTCTCCACCAGCTTGTCGGCCGAGATCTTCGTCGCCGCGTACGGGGACTGCGCCTGGAGCGGGTGCGCCTCGTCGATCGGGACCCGCAGCGCCGTCCCGTACGTCTCGCTCGTCGAGGTGTGCACGAGCCGCGGCGTGCGCAATTCGCGGACGGCCTCCAGGACGTTCAGCGTCCCGACGACGTTCGTGTCCACGTACGAGCGCGGCGCCCGGTAGGAGTACGGGATGGCGATCAGCGCGGCCAGGTGGTAGACGACTTCGGCGTCCAGGATCAGGTCGCGCACCGACGCCGGGTCCCGGACGTCGCCCGGCACCACGTCCACCCGCTCCAGCACGTCGGAGGCGACCTCGTCGAGCCAGCCCCACGATCCGAGCGAGTTGTACTGGACCATGGCCCGCACCCGATGCCCGCGGTCCACGAGTGCTTCGACCAGATGGGAGCCGATGAATCCGTCGGCTCCCGTTACGGCGACCAGGCTGTTCATAACGGCATCACGCCTTTCAACCGCTCATTGGTTTCACCGGTGGGATGTCGCGCGGGTCAGGACGCGGCCCGCGTAGGTAGTGAGGAAGGCGAGCAGCACTCCGGCGGCCACGAGCTGCACCGTGCCGGGCGCGAGGCGCGGCACGGCCAGCGTCGCGGTGACCTCGGCGGCCAGCGCGCAGCCGAACATCGCCAGGACGACCTCGACCCGCCCGCAGGCCTGGAGGACGAGCGCGAGGAAGAACGCGCAGCCCAGGGCGAGGAAACCGGCGAGCGTCCGGACGGTCACGACCGTCGCGGGCAGCCCGGCCAGCAGCGCGGCGAGCGTGCCGAGCGCGAGGAGCGAGGCCACGTACCGGGCGAGCGCGGCGGCCAGCGCGGCGCGGGCGTCCCGCCCGAACCCCGCCATGTCGGTGCGGCTGACCAGCAGGTCGTGGACGCGCCGGCGGTAGACGTACAGGATCCATTCGGCGCCGCCCATCGACAGCGAGAGCGACAGCACCGCCACCGTCGTCGTCCCCGGCGGCACCGGCCGTCCGGCCAGGGCGCACAGCAGCGTGAACGTCAGCAGCCCGCCGGTCAGCACCCCGAAGGCGGCGAACGGCACCGCCGCCGCGAGGTCGCGGCGGGTGACGACCGGGCCGGGTCGAGCGGCTCGATGC
>JBOHBY010001227.1:0-3093 GCA_050698635.1 Spirillospora sp. | reverse complement strand
GGCCGCGGGTTGGGGCGCGGCGGAGGCGCGGGTGGTCGTGGAGCGGCTCGCGGCCCGGATGGCGCGCGGTGTCGCGGCGATGGCTCTCGCCTTCGATCCCGAGGTGATCGTGATCGGCGGCCCGCTGGTCAGGGCCGGGGACCTGCTGGTCTCCGAGCTGCGCCGCCGGATCGCGCCGCTGTGCCTGAGCCCCGTCCGCATCGAGGCGTCCGAACTGGCGGACGAGGCGGTGGCCCTCGGCGCCGTCCGTCTCGCCCTCGACCACATCGACGAGGACGTCCTGCGCCTCCCGAAATCCGTGCCCCCGTGACCAGAACATCGGCCGCGATCCCGGGCAAATCTCGTCCGCCTTGAATATCAAAACCGTCCAGATCGCTCCTATTCTTACAAAGCACATTTGTGTCCTCTAATGCGCATGGAGGCTAATATGCTGCCCTTCTCGAAATGATCCTTCGCGCTGTCGGTGGGGCGCTGTAGTGTTCCCGTGTACGGGTGAGCGGGACCGACAAGAGAGACAGGAGCGACATGAGCGCACAACCACTGGAGCCGCCCCTGCCGTCCATGGGGCGCGTCCACCGCGTGCCGCGGACGATCAAGGGCATCAGCGACTGGCTGCCCGAGGAGAAGCGCGCCCAGTTCCTCGGCGAGGTCACACAGGCGGAGTTCGGGTCCGACCTTGCAAACCTGCTGTCCGGCTGGTATGCCGAGGCCATGTTCGGCCAGGTGCCCGACCGCGAGGAGCGCCACACGAAGGCGGTCCGGGAGATGAAGGGTGGGAAGAAGATCTCGCTGGACGAGATCAGGGCCGGGCGGCGGTTCCGGAACGGCAGCGTGTGACCTTTCCCAAGAGCGGATGGACTGTCTTCTGCTCCGAGACGGCGGGCGAGATACTCCATTCCTCCCTTCCGAAGCCGATCGAAGATCGCCTGGTCGAGTATCTCTGCGAGCTGGCCTGGCAGGGCGGTGCCGCCATAGATCTGGGCTTACCCCCACCGGGAAGGTCGCTCGACGCGGTCGGAGCCGCCTACATCGTCTCGCTTGACGATGTGGACGTGTCCATCACCTACCTGGTGCTTCGCGACATCAAGGAGTTCCAGATCACCGATATCAGCTGGGCAGGATAAGAGAGCGGGCAGGGGCTAGGGGGTCAGCGGGGTGCTGAAGGTCCAGCCCTTGGTCAGCAGGTCGTCGGTCGCGGTGACGGCGGCGGCCAGGCGGTGCTCATGGGGGCCCGTCACGGTGATGTGCGGCAGGGCACGGTCTTTCAGTTCCTCCTCGAAACGTCCCGACATCCACGCCCGAATCGACTCGCCGTCGCGTAGGCCGTCCTGCTCGAACGGGACGCCCTCCGGCGAGGTCAGGATCCACAGGTGGTGCGGGGTGCGCTCGTGTACCGCCTCCACCTCGGGCGCCGGAGAGCTGAGGTAGCGCTCCTGCCAGAGCGCGGTGGCGAACGCGTCGGTGTCGCAGACCAGCAGGGGTGAGCCCGACCGTGCGGCGGCCTCCTCCAGGGCGGCGTGATGTTCCGCGATCTGGGTGAAGTCGGCAGGCTCCCAGGCGAGGTCGTCCAGCCACAAAGAGGGGTCGCCGGTGGCGCGGCGCGCGGCGGCGAGCTTCTCCTCGGTGAACGTTCGGCCGTACTCCGGCACCCAGCGCGTCGCCGCCCATACTCCGCCGCGTTCCGCGTAGTGCGCGGCCAGGGCGCGGGCCAGCGTCGTCGTCCCGGTCGATTCCGCGCCGACGACCACGACCCGCCGCGCCAGATAGCCCCGGACGGGCGCCGAGAGGAATCCCCAGTTCGCGACGGGATCGGCCCGGACGGCGGTACTGCTCACCGGGAAGCGGTCCCGTGGGGGATCCACCGGGACGTGGGTTGCGGACAGGCGCCGTGCCAGTTCCGGCCCGTACGGTTCCGAGCTGAACACCGCGTCCACCGGCGGGACGGGCACGCCGAGACCCGAACGCGTCGCGACGCCCGCGCGGAACACCGCGACGTGCGCCGACCAGATCGCGTCCGACCCGTAGTCGATCTCCACGTCGTCCACGACCGGGATGATCTCCACATGCGGCTGCGGGTGCGACTCGCGCAGCCACGCCGCCCGCAGCGGCAGCGGGACGCTCTCGACGCTGGACGCCGCGACGACCACGCTCACCCGCGCGCAGGCGGCCGCCGCCACGTCGATCAGATGATGGTGGCCGGCGTGCGGCGGGTAGAACTTGCCGATCACCAGGCCGTGCGCGTGGCAGGGCCGGTGGCCGGTCATGCGGCCGCCGGGGCGGGAGCGACGGTGCCGGCGCCGGTGCGGAAGTCGCGGCGCCACGACAGCAGGCCGAACACGCACAGCGTCAGGAAGATGACGTACAGGGCGCTCGTCAGCTTCAGGTCCTTGTGGAAGTACAGCGGGATGTAGACGAGGTCGGCGGTGATCCACAGCCACCACGACTCCAGCAGCTTGCGCGACTGGCCGTAGATCGCCATGAGCGAGATCGCGGTGGTGAGGGCGTCCCAGAAGGGCACGGTCGAGTCCGTCCAGGCGGACAGGGCCCAGGTCAGGACGGCGGTGCCGGTCGCGCCGGCGGCGAGCAGGGCCGCCCATTCGGTCCGCCGGGTGTGCCGGACGGGGAGCCGGTCGCGGCCGTCCCCGCCGTACAGCCACACCCACCATCCGTACGCCTGGAGCGCGATGTAGACGACCTGGAGGCCCGAGTCGGCGTAGAGGCCGCCGTCCAGGAAGACCAGGCCGAGCAGGATCACGTTCGCGATGCCGATCGGCCAGTTCAGGATGTTCTGCCGGACGACGAGCCACACGTTCACGGCGCCGGTCGCGAAGCCGAGCAGCTCCGCCCACGTCGTGGGGACGGAGCCGAGATGGAAGGCGGGGTCGAGCAGCGGACCCAGCGGGACGTTCACCGACATGCCCGCCATCGTCACATATCGTCAAAGAGACGACAAGAGGTCAGGCGGGGCTGAGCAGGACCAGCGGCTCCGTCGTCGGACGCGCGGACCCGCCCGCCGGCTCGACCGTGATGCCCAGCCTGTCGGACGGACGCCACGCGCCCGCGATCACCGGCCTGCTCCGGTCGGCGGGCAGC
>JBOHBY010001226.1:0-1747 GCA_050698635.1 Spirillospora sp. | reverse complement strand
GGTCGGGGGCGGCGAGCCGGCCGGACTCGCGGCGCGCCTGGTCGTGCAGCCGGTACAGCGCGGCGCGGACGGGCTCCAGCATCCCCTGCAGCTCGCCGCGCCGCAGCCGCTGGTTCTCCTCGTGCAGCCGGTCGATGACGGCCTCGCGGTGCGCGGCGCGTTCGTGCTCGCGGTCGAGACGCGCGGCGAGCCCGGTGAGGGCGTCTCTGACGTCGGCGCGGAACGCCTCGCCGTCCCGGTCGCCCGGGCCGGCTTCGGATTCCGCGCTGACTGGGGGTTCCCCGTCCCTCGACACGTGCAGTTACCTTAATGATGGGCGGCAAGAGGCGATAGGCCAGCTGGTGACCTTCACTGGACTCTAGTTTGACCAGTGCCCGCCATTCCAGCACCGACCCGGGCACCGTTTTCCCGCGCCGTCACTTCTGGGTAACACGAGGGAAACGGGCTTCGTGGAGGCTGAAGGCCGCGGAGGGGAACTGGAGGTGGCGATGTTGCTGCGGATACGAGTCCGCCTGCCGGACCGCCCAGGATCGCTCGGGCGGGTGGCGCGCACGCTGGGGGCGGCGGGCGCGGACGTCGTCCAGATGGCGGTGCTGGAGCGCGACAACGGCCGGGCGATGGACGACTTCACGGTCGTGTGGCCCGCGGGCGCGGGCGTGGACCGGCTGAGCGAGGGGCTCGGCGCGGTGCCCGGGGTGGAGATCGTCGGGGTGTGGCCGACCGCCGAGGCGCAGGGCGCGTTCCCGGACGCCGCCGTGATCGGGCAGGTCGCGGCCGTCCCGGAGCGCGGCGAGGAGATCCTCGCGGACGCCGTCCCGGCGATCCTGAGCGCCGACTGGGCGGGCCTGGCCGAACTGACCGCCGGGGGCGGCGCGGTGCTGGTGCATACGAGCGCGGGCGGCGGCCTGCCGGGCGTCGAGCTGCCCGAACTGCCCGACCTGCTGCCGCTGCGTCCGCGCGCCCTCACGGCGCCGGACGGCACGCGCTTCGCGATCCGCCCGCTCGCCAAGGGCACGCTCGCGCTGGTGGTGGCCCGGACGGGCGCGCCGCCGTTCCACCGGACGGAGGTGTTCCGGCTGGAGCAGCTCGCGGGCGCGGCGGACGCCGTCCTGACCGGCGACCGCTCGGGCAGGTCGCCCGTCTGACCCCGGCGGCTCATCTCAGCATGCGCAGGACGTCGTCCAGGCCGGTGAGCCCGGCGTCGGAGCCGAGCCCCCGCGCGACGCTCGCGGCCGTCGCCGTGCCCCAGCGCGCCGACTCCAGGACGTCGCGTCCGTGCGCGAGCCCGGTGATGAACCCGGCGCAGTAGGCGTCGCCGCATCCGGTCGTGTCGACGGCCTCGACGGGCAGCGCCGGCAGGTGATGGACGCTGCCATCGCCGCCGTCCGGGCGGGTCGCGACGAGGCTGCCGTCGCCGCCGAGCGTGACGACCACCGTCGCCGGGCCCTGCGCGAGCAGCGCCCTGGCGGCCTTCTCGGGGTCGTCCTCGCCGGTCATCGCGGCGGCCTGCTCGGCGTTCGGCAGGAAATGGTCGACGTGGGGGAGGAACGCGGCGGCGCCGGTGAGGAGGCCGGGCATGGCCGACAGCACGTCCATGGTCACGACGGTGCCGCTCTCGCGGGCGGCGGCGAGCATCGCGAAGAACGCGGGGTCGTTGAGGCCGGACGTGACGTCCGGGCCGCCGAGGTGGACCAGGCTCGCCGCGCCGAGCAGCCCCGGCCCGACCGCCCCGGCGGTCAGGGTCAGG
>JBOHBY010001225.1:0-4630 GCA_050698635.1 Spirillospora sp. | reverse complement strand
GAGGTGGTGAGCGCGGCGAGCTGGCCGTGGGCGTCGGTCTCGCGCGGGGCGAGCGGACGGTTGCCGACCCCGGACTCGCCGGGGGTGACGACCGCGTCGGGCAGCACCACGAACGCGGTGAGCCCGCCGCCCTGCGCGGCCCGCAGCTCCACCCGGACGCCGTGCCGGACGGCGAGGCGGCCGACCACGAACAGGCCCATGCGGCGGGCCGCGGAGAAGTCGATGACGGGCGGGTTCGCGAGCCGCCAGTTGGCCTGCTCCAGGTCGTCGGGCGACATCCCGACACCGTTGTCGGTGATCTGGAGCATGGCGCCGCCGCCGCTCAGCAGCTGCCCGGACACGGTCACCTTGGTGTGCTCGGAGGAGAACACCGTCGCGTTCTCGACCAGCTCGGCCAGCAGGTGGACGAGGTCGTTGACGACGGGCCCGGCGACGGTCATGTCGCCCTGCACGCGCAGCGCGACCCGCTCGTACTGCTCGACCTCCGACAGCGAGGCGCGGATGACGTCGATCAGCGGCACCGGCCGGTTCCACCGGCGCACCTGCTCCTGGCCGCCGAGGACGAGCAGGTTCTCGCAGTTGCGGCGCATGCGGGTGGCGAGGTGGTCGAGGCGGAACAGGTTGCCGAGCTGGTCCTCGTCGCGCTCGCTCTGCTCCAGCGTCTCGATCAGGCGCAGCTGCCGCTCGATCAGGGACTGGCTGCGGCGGGAGAGGTTGACGAACATCGCGTTGATGTTGCCGCGCAGGACGGCCTCGTCGGCCGCCAGCCGGACCGCCTCCCGGTGGACCTCGTCGAACGCCCGCGCGACCTGGCCGATCTCGTCGGTGGACTCGACGTCGATCGGCTCGACTTCGATGCCGCCGGCCGCCGCCTCCGGATCTCGGAGCCGGTCGACCAGTCCTGGCAGCCGGGTGCTGGCCACGTCGAGCGCCCCGGACTGGAGCCGGTGCAGCGGCCGCACCAGCGACCGGGCCATCACGAACGTGATCAGCATGACGAGGGCCAGCAGCACGGCGATGATGATCGAGTCGATGATCGTCGACTGCCGGGCGTCCGACCGGCGCGCGGCGCTGACGTCCAGGATGTCCTGGGTCAGGTACAGCTCCGACAGCCGCATCTTGTTGATCATGTCGGACATGGCGTTCTTGATCGCGTCGGCGGAGCCGGCGTTGCCGAGCGAGCGGGGCAGCCGCCCGCCGGTCGCGGCGACGGCCGTGATGATCCGCTGCCGCAGTTCCAGCGCCTGGTCGACCTGGCCGCCGACCACGGTGTCCTCGAACAGCTGGGACTGTTCCAGCGTCACCGAGTTGCGGAACGTCGCGAGCTCGCTGTCCTCCTGCGCGCGCGCCGCGTTGAGCGCGCTGGTCTCGTCGGGCGCCAGGCCGCGGTTGCGCGCGCCGAGCAGGAGCAGCGCCCGCTCGCGGGAGACGGCCTCCTTCGCGCGGGTGAGCGCGCCGAGCGCGCGGCTCGACTGGACCAGGCGGTTGTCGACCACGTTCGAGGAGATGCTGTCGAGGACGGCGATGAGGTCCTCGATCGCCTGGGTGTACTTCTGCAGGACGACGGTGGCCGGCACCTTGCCGCCGATGACGAGCGAGCGGAGCGCCTTCACGGCGTCCAGCCGGTTCAGGACCGCACTGGCGCCGCGGACGGCCTCGGTGCCGTAGGACGAGTCGATGACGGAGGCGGTCTCCCGCACGAGCTGCATCTGGGAGTCGGTGCTGAACTGTGAGGACTGCACGCCCGGCAGCAGGATCTCGGAGCGTCCGGCGGCGCTGTACTCGACGGCGAGGTCGCGCTCGGAGGTGAACTCCTGGACGAACTGCGTGATGCCGGCGCCGAGCTCCGCCATGCGCTCGACGCGCTGGTAGGTCCCGGCCTCGTCCAAGGAGCTGTTGATGCGCACCCCGGCGAGCACCACCGCGGCGACCGTCGGGACCAGGATGAGGACGATGAGCCGCTGCGGCACGCGCCAGTTCCGCAGGCTCAGCCTGCTGCCCACACGCCTCGAACGGTCCGACTGCACCTCGACTTTGCCGGATCGAGGACGGTCGCGACCTTCGTCGCTAGGTTGCATCCGCCGTTACACCCTCTCCACACGATGTCGCACGCTCCGTGGCCTCACCGGCCGTGGCCTCACCGGCGCAAAGGGTTAAAGCGACATCACCTCCACCCTCGGCGCACGACATTGCAGCACATCCACGGATAGGCCGCAAAGGACCCTAGGCCACTCGATATAGACCAATGCCGGGATTGTGACTTCATGCCCGTATGTCCGTTTTTCCGAGCACGGACGGTCACTCAACGCACACGGACAATCCGTGTTCGCGAGTGCGCGGACGGTGATACATCCCTGCACGCTTTACTGCCGACCCGACCGGTTGTCGACCCGCCGGTGCGCAAGCGCCCCGGCACGATCGGTCACTCTCCGACTCGGCTCGGCAGTGGTGGCACTGTAGCCCGTTTGGGGGCACAGAGGACACAAGAGAGTCACGCAATTCGGAGCGAAACCACTCAAGCCACCAGTTCACGATAATCTCCGGACACACGGTCAGCCAGCGGCGGTGGTCAGAGTCGTCCCCCTGGTCTTCCTGGCCCCCATGTCCGACCCTCAGCCCTGCGCATCGAAACTCCCCGCAGGTTAAGGAGAGCCCATGCTGCGGCAGTCCCGGCGCCTACCGGCGCTTCTCAGCGCCCTCACCCTCGCCGTCGCCGCGGTCGCCGGTTGCAGCGACGACGGCGGCGGATCCTCCTCGGGCGGCGGGGACCTGGAGACCAACACCATGACGGTGGCGGCGCTCCCGCTGGTGGACACCGCGGCCGTGTACATCGCGCAGAAGGAGGGGCTCTTCAAGAAGGAGGGCCTCGACGTCAAGATCAGGCCCGTCCAGCAGAGCACCCAGGCCATCCCCGCGCTCACCAAGGGCGACGTGCAGGCGATCGCGGGCGCCAACTACGTGTCGTTCCTGCAGGCCAACGACAAGGGCACGGTGAAGCTGAGCGTCCTGGCCGAGGGCGCCTCGCTGACCTCGCACATGATGGACCTGCTCGTCCCGCCCGACTCCCCCGTCAAGAACCCGAAGGACCTTGAGGGCAAGAAGGTCGCGGTCAACATCCTGAACAACGTCCAGACGCTGACGCTGAACGCGATCCTGCGGGCCAACAACGTCGACGCGTCCAAGGTCGACTACGTCCAGGTGCCCTTCCCGCAGATGGCGGCGGCGCTGGAGCGCAGGCAGGTCGACGCCGTCCACCTGGTGGAGCCCTTCACCTCCGACACCCAGACCGAGCTCGGCGCCAGGGTGGCCGTCGACGGCGGCGCCCAGCCCGTGACGAACCTGCCGGTCTCCGGCTTCGTCACCACGCAGGACTTCACGCGCAAGAACCCGAAGACGGCGGCGGCGTTCCAGCGGGCCATCTTCGCCGCCCAGCAGAAGGCCGGCGCCGACCGCTCGTCCGTCGAGAGGGTCCTGCCCGGCTACGCCAAGATCGACGCGAAGGTCGCCGCGGTGATCACGCTGCCGGGCTACCCCAGCACGCTGACCACCAACCGCATGCAGCGCGTCGTGGACCTCATGTTCGCGGCCAAGATGATCAAGAAGAAGCCCGACATGAAGACGATCCTGTTCCAGGCGCAACCGGCGTCCTGACGCGCAGGGTCCTGACGCAGACAGTCCCGACGTAGAGCGGGGGCACCGCTTGGCCGACCGGACGACGACGCCGCCCCGCGGCCTGTCCCGCCCCGGAAAGTGGGCGCGGGGGGCCGCCGGGGTGGCGGTCCTGTTCCTGGCCAGCGAGATCCTCGGCAGGGCCGGGATCGTGGACCGCTCCTACCTGCCGCCGGCGTCCAGCGTCACCGCCCGCGCGATCGAGCTGGCCGGCGACCAGCAGTTCCTGTTCAACGTGCGCGTCACGCTCACCGCGTGGGCACTCGGCCTCGCGCTCGCCGTCGCGATCGCGGTGCCGCTCGGGCTGCTGCTCGGCAGCGTCCCGGCGGTGAACACCGCGGTCCGGGCCATCGTGGAGTTCCTGCGGCCGATCCCGTCGGTGGCGCTGATCCCGCTGGCCGGGCTGCTGCTCGGCTCCGGCCTCGCCATGGAGGTGCCGCTCATCGTGTACGCCTCCAGCTGGCCGATCCTGTTCAACACCATGTACGGGCTGCACGACGTCGACCCGACCGCCAAGGACGCGCTGCGCGCGTTCGGCTTCGGACGGGCGCAGGTCCTCCTGCGGGTCTCGCTGCCCAGCGCCGCGCCGTTCATCGCGACCGGTGTGCGCCTCGCCGCGTCCGTCGCGCTGATCCTGGCCATCGGCACCGAGATCCTGTCCGGGTTCGGCGACGGGCTCGGCATGTTCATCGCGCAGGCCAGCAGCGTCCCGGACGGGACACGCGACGTCCTCGCCGGCACCGTGTGGGCGGGCTGCATCGGGCTGGTCGTCGACACCGTCCTGGTGCAGGGCGAGAACCGCGCCTTCCGGTGGCACCGGGCGCAGAGCAGCGGTGCGTCGTGACGGCGTCCGCCCTCGGCGCGCGGGCCGCCCGCTCCGGCGGCCTCGTCGGACGGCTGGCCGGGGGGCTTGTGCACCGCTGGCTGCCGCTGGCGATCCTCGTCGCCTGCTGGGAGGCGG
>JBOHBY010001224.1:0-1617 GCA_050698635.1 Spirillospora sp. | reverse complement strand
GAGCAGTCACAACATCGATGTTACAGAGTTCTGTCGAGCATCGCTTGCGACTATCGAAATCATCGATATAGTGAGAGCTATATCAACGCTATGAGAGATGGGGGACGCGGCCATGCGCAGCGCCGTTCTTTCCGCACCCGGCAAGCCGCTGGACATCGTCGAGCGCGCGGTGCCCGAACCGGGGCCGGGCGAGATCCTGGTGAAGGTCACCGCGTGCGGGATGTGCTTCTCCGAGATCAACCACTGGCGGGGCCACTACCCGTTCGGCACCTTCCCGACCGTCCCCGGGCACGAGATCAGCGGCGTCGTCGCCGCGCTCGGCCAGGGCGTCGGCTGGCCCGAGGTCGGCACCCCGGTGGGCGCGTCGTGGGTGCACGGGTCCTGCGGGCACTGCGACCAGTGCGCGCGCGGCGACGAGATCCTCTGCACCGGAGCGCCCCGGCAGGCGACGGGCGTCAACCGCGACGGTGGCTACACCGAGTACTACGTGGGCCGCGCCGGGTTCGTCACCCCCTTGCCCGAGGGCTTCGACCCGGTCGCGGGCGCGCCGCTGATGTGCGCCGGGATCACCGCGTTCAGCGGCCTCCGGCGCGCCGGCGCCACGGCCGGATCGAAGGTCGCCGTGCTCGGCACCGGCGGCGTCGGGACGCTCGCCGTCCGGTTCGCCGCCGCGATGGGCGCCCGGGTCGCCGTCGTGTCCCGGACGCGCCGCGCCGAACGGCAGTCGCTGGACGCCGGCGCCGAACTGTTCGTCGCGACCGACGACCAGGACCCTGCCGAGGCGCTCCAGGCCTGGGGCGGCGCGGACGTGGTGATGAACACCGCGCCCAGCACCGGCACCGGGCAGGCGGCCTTCGACGGGCTGCGCCCCGACGGCACGCTGCTCTACATCGGCTTCGACGCCGGGCACCTCGCCCTGCACCCGCTCGGGCTCGTCCTGGACCGCAGGCGGGTGATGGGCGTGCCGTCCGGATCCCCGCACGACCTGCGCGACACGCTCGACTTCGCCGTCGCGCACGGGATCGTCCCGGAGGTCACGCCCGTGACGCTGGACGAGGCGCCCCGCGTCCTCACCGAGATGGACGAGGGCACGCACCGCGGCCGCGCCGTCATCACCTTCGGGTGAACCGCTTCCAGGGCCGTGCCTTCTCGTAGGCGGCGCACGCGGTCATGACCAGGGCGTCGGCGTGGCGGGCGCCGACGACCTGGAGGCCGATGGGCAGCCCGCCGGAGGTGAACCCGCACGGCAGGCTCGCGGCGGGCTGCTGCGTCATGTTGAACGGGTAGGTCAGCGGGGTCCAGCCCGTCCAGCGGCGGTACGCCGAGCCGGGCGGGACCTCGACGCCCGCCTCGAACGCGGCGATCGGCATCGTCGGGGTGAGCAGCAGGTCGTAGCGCTCGTGGAACAGGCCCATGAGGCGGCCGAGGTCCATACGCCGGGCCGTGGCGGTCAGGTAGTCGATGGCCGAGTACCCGGCGCCCTGCTCGCAGATCTCCAGCAGGCCGGGGTCGAGCAGCGCGCGGGCCTCCGGCCCCAGGTTCTCCACGACCTTGGCGGCGCCCGCGAACCACAGGACCTCGAACTCCCGGGCCGGGTCGGCGAAGCCGGGGTCGGCC
>JBOHBY010001223.1:0-4440 GCA_050698635.1 Spirillospora sp. | reverse complement strand
CTCGGAACCCGCGTGGACGATCCGGTCGCCCCGCACCAGCAGGGCCGGCACCTCCGGCGGCGTCGTCCCGTCGGCGGCCAGGGTCGTCACGCGCCCGTTCACCAGGACCAGGTCTGCGCTGCTCACGAAGGGCTCCTCTGGGCTCGGTCGCCGGGGTCCGGCGAGGTCGGCGAGCGGGAACACGCGAGGCGAGTCTCCAATCAGCACCTCGTGGATGTCAATCGTTTGCTTGTCAATCGACTCACCAGGAGGCGGGCGCGACCATGCCTGGTCACCGCTTCTTCGCAGATAGCCGTCCAAGTCGTGCTTGACTCATCATCACGGCGAGCCTTATCGTGACAAACGATTGCACAGACACACACGTTCCCAACCGCCGAACAGGGAGTGATCAGGTGTGAAGGACGACGTGAGCGCCACCCGGGTCGGCTGGATCGGCACCGGCCGGATGGGATACGCGATGGCCGAGCGGCTCGTCCACGCCGGCCACCGGGTCAGCGTCTGGAACCGCACCCGCAGCAAGGCCGAGCCGCTCGCCGAGCGCGGCGCCGTCCTCGCCGACAAGATCACCGACCTGGCCGGCGCGGACGTGGTCTTCACGATGGTCTCCGCCGACGCCGACCTGCGGGAGGTGCTGCTCGGCCCGGGCGGCCTGCTCACCGCCGACGAGGTCCCCGCGGTGATCGTCGACTGTTCCACGGTCTCGCCCGGTGTCTCCCGAGAGATGCGGGGCGCGGCCCGCGACCGCGGCACCGACCTGCTGTGCGCACCCGTGAGCGGGAACGCCAAGGCGGTGACCGCGGGGCGGGCGAGCATCGTCGTGTCCGGATCGAGGACGGCGAGCGACCGGGTCAGGCCGCTGCTGGAGACGATCTGCCGGGCCGTCACCCACGTCGGCGAGGACGAGGAGGCCCGGCTGGTCAAGCTCTGCCACAACCTCCTCCTCGGCGTGATCACCCAGGCCCTCGCAGAGGTGACGGTCATGGCCGAGAAGGCGGGCGTGCGCCGGCTCGACTTCCTGGAGTTCGTCAACGACAGCGTCCTCGGCTCGGTGTTCACCCGGTACAAGACCCCGGCACTGGTCCACCTCGACTACACCCCGACGTTCACCACCGAGCTGCTCCGCAAGGACTTCGACCTCGGGCTCGCCGCCGCCCGCGAGCTGGAGACGCCGGTGCCCGTCACCGCGCTGGTGCACCACATCGTCCAGACGGCGGTGGGCCACGGCTACCGGGCCGAGGACTTCGCGGCGCTGCTGTCGCTCCAGGCCGCCGCCGCGGGCCTCGACCCGGCCGCCGAGGACGCACCGGTCACCGACGGCCTGACCGGGCAAGCCGACTGACCGGGCACGCGGACCACGGAGGAGACGACAATGGCGACACCGCCGCGGCCCGTCCCCGCGCCCGGCCCCATGGCCGTGGACTTCGAGGAGCGGGTCGACTTCCACCGCCTGCGCGAGTACCGGCTGAGCCGCGCCCGGAAGGCACTGAACGACAGCGGGCTCGGCGCGCTGCTGTGCTTCGACGTCAACAACATCCGCTACCTGACCAGCACGATGATCGGCGAGTGGGCGCGGGACAAGGTCGCCCGCTACGCCCTGCTCCCCCGCGGCGGCGACCCCGTCGTCTGGGACTTCGGCTCCGCCGCGCAACACCACCGGCTGCACGCGCCTTGGCTGCGTCCGGAGAACTCCCGGGCGGGCATGCTCGGGCTGCGCGGCTCCATCGCGCCCGAGGCCGGGCTGATCCGGCGCGCGGTCACCGAGATCAAGGGCCTGCTGGCCGACGCCGGGCTGGGCGGCGCCCCGGTGGGCGTCGACATCGCCGAGCCGCCGATGCTGTTCGAGCTGGCCCGGCAGGGCGTCCAGGTGCGCGACGGCCAGCAGGTGATGCTGGACGCGCGGCAGATCAAGTCCCCGGACGAGATCGCGCTGCTGTCCACGGCCGCCGCGATGGTGGACGGCGTCTATCACGAACTGGCCGAGGCGCTGCGTCCCGGCGTCCGGGAGAACGAGCTGGTGGCGCTGGTCAACCGGCGCCTGTACGAGCTGGGCAGCGACGACGTCGAGGCGGTCAACGCGGTGTCGGGCGAGCGCTGCAACCCGCACCCGCACAACTTCTCCGACCGCCTGATCCGGCCCGGCGACCAGGCGTTCTTCGACATCATCCAGTCGTTCAACGGCTACCGGACCTGCTACTACCGGACGTTCGGCGTCGGCCGCGCCACCCCGGCGCAACGCGACGCCTACACCCGGGCGCGCGAGTGGATCGACGCGGCCATCGAGCTGGTCAAACCGGGCGTCACCACCGACCAGATCGCCCGCGTGTGGCCCGCCGCCCACGAGTTCGGCTTCCCGGACGAGATGGCCGCGTTCGGCCTCCAGTTCGGGCACGGGCTCGGCCTCGCGCTGCACGAGCGGCCCGTCATCAGCCGCCTGAACTCCCTTGAGCACCCGGGCGAGCTGCGGGAGGGCATGGTCTTCGCGCTGGAGACCTACTGCCCGGCCGCCGACGGCTTCTCCGCCGCGCGGATCGAGGAGGAGATCGTGGTGACCGCCGACGGGCACCAGGTGATCACGCTCTTCCCGGCCGAGGAGCTCTTCGTCGCGAACGCGTACTGACCGCGGACACGTAACGACCGCGAACGAACTGATTTGTGAACGAGGTGAAAATGACCACCCCCACCGGCGCCCCCGAACTCACCGAGACGATCCGGCTGCGCGTGTACCGGCTGCTGATCGAGCTACGGCGGTTCGAGAAGCGGGCGCACGACCTGTTCCTGCGCGGTCTGGTGCCCGGTACCAGCCACCTGTCGCTGGGCATGGAGGCGATCGCGGCGGGATTCGCCGCCGCGATGCGCACCGGCGACCTGACGTTCGCCACCTACCGGGGTCACGCGCACACCCTCGCCCGCGGCGCGCCGATGACCGCGGTGATGGCCGAGCTACTCGGCCGGTCCACCGGGCTCATGGGCGGCAAGGGCGGATCGATGCACCTGACCAGCGCCGAGCACGGCGCGATGGGGTCGTACGCGATCGTCGGCGCGCACCTGGTGGTCGCCAACGGCGCCGCGTGGGCGGCCCAGCACCGCGGCACCGGGCAGGTCGTCGTCTGCTTCTTCGGCGACGGCACCACCAACATCGGCGCCTTCCACGAGGCCCTGAACCTCGCCGCGGTGTGGCACCTGCCGATCGTGTTCGTCTGCGAGAACAACCTGTACATGGAGTACACGCGGATCGAGGACGTCACCGCCGTGCCCCGTCCGGCGGCCGACCGGGCGGGCGCGTACGGCCTGCCGCCCATCGTCGTGGACGGCAACGACCCCGACGCCGTCCACCTCGCCGCCGCGCAGGCGATCGAAGATGCCCGCGGCGGTGGCGGCCCCGCCCTGATCGAGGCGGTGACCTACCGGCACGGCGGTCACTCGCGGGCCGACCCCGGCAAGTACCGTCCGGCGGACGAGGTGGCCGAGTGGCTGGCACGCGACCCCGTCCCCGCCTACCGCGCCCGCCTCGCCGAGGCCGGGATTCCCGAGGAGACGCTGCGTGACATCGACGAGACGGCGCAGCGCGCGGTGGACGAGGCGACGGAGCGGGCGCAGGCGGCGCCGCGTCCCGCCCCGGAGACCGCGCTGACCGACCTGTGGGCGGACGGAGGACGGCAATGGCGGAACTGACCTATCGCGCTGCGGTGGCCCGGGGGCTGGCGCAGGAACTGGCGCACGATCCCGACGTGGTGTTCCTCGGGGAGGACGTCGCCGCCGCCGGCGGGGTCTTCAAGGCGACCCCCGGCCTGCTCGACGCGTTCGGGCCCGAGCGCGTCCGCGACACCCCGATCTCCGAGCAGGCGATCCTCGGCGCGGCGATGGGCGCCGCGATGAACGGACTGCGCCCGGTCGCCGAGATCATGTTCTCCGACTTCCTGGCCGTCTGCTGGGACATCGTGGCCAACCAGATCGCCAAGACCCGGTACATGGCCGCCGGCCAGTTCGCCTTCCCGCTGGTCATCCGCACCGCCAACGGAGGCGGGCTGCGCTTCGGCGCCCAGCACTCCCAGAGCGTGGAGAACTGGGCCATGGCCGTGCCCGGCCTGAAGGTCGTCGCACCCTCCACCCCGGCCGACGTCGTCGGACTGCTGGCCGCCGCCGTGCGCGACCCCGACCCGGTCCTGTTCTTCGAGCACAAGGCGCTGTACCCGGTCAAGGGCGAGGTGCCCGACGGAGAGCTGGTCGACCGGCTCGGGACGGCGCGGGTGGTGCGCGACGGCCGCGACTGCACGATCGTCGCCCTCGCGGCCATGGTGCCCCGGGCCGTCGCGGCCGCCGAGCAGCTGTCGGACCTCGGCGTCGAGGCGGCCGTGGTGGATCTGCGCTCGCTCGTCCCCCTCGACGTCACCACGGTGCTCGACTCGCTCGCCCGGACCGGTCGCCTGTTCACCGTCGAGG
>JBOHBY010001222.1:0-4103 GCA_050698635.1 Spirillospora sp. | reverse complement strand
GCGCCGATCATCGTGCGCAGCGCCTCCTCGCGGGCGGCGTCGGTGCGGCCGTCGATCAGCAGGGCGCCGTGGGAGCCGTCGGTGTAGGGACGGTCCGTCCACGCGGTGCGCATCGGCGGGATGCCGTCGGCGAAGATCTTCACGCCCGCGACCCTGAACCGGCCTGGTACGTCGGCGGGCGGCTTGAAGTCGCGCAGGCCGTCGAGCAGTTCCTTCGCCGAGCTGCGGCCGTCCAGCTCCCCGAACAGCAGCAGCGCGGTCACGCGCGCCTTGAGCCGTCCCTGCGCGGCCAGCTCGGCGTAGTCGTGCAGGGCGGCGGAGCCGAAGCAGCCGGTGGCGCCGTCGTCCTCGCCCGGCCCGAGGCCCGGCTCGGTGTAGCTGGTGATCCCGAACGAGGCGAGCAGGTCGGCGGTGCGCAGGATGGCGCGGCGGCGGTCGTCGGCGGTCTCCAGCCTCGATGGCCCTGGTGGGGGCTCGTGGGAGGGGGCGTTACCGGAACCGGCCAGCTGGTCCATGAGCAAGTTGGGCCACATCGCCCCGAGCCACATACCGTGCAGGTGGGAGTCGTTGATGCCGGGCAGGACCGACCGCCCGTCCAGGTGGACGATCCGCGTGTCAGGCCCCGCCAGCGGGGCGATCTCCTCGGCCGCGCCCACGCGCGCGATCCGGCCGCCGCGGACGGCGACCGCCTCGGCGACGTGGTCCCGCGCGTCGACCGTGTGGACCCTGCCGCCGGTAAAGACAAGGTCTGCGAAGGAAACATCCTGCATATCCCGCTCCAACTCTGGACACCGTCGATGAGATGCAATTAACGTACACGGAATCAGATACGATTTTGGAGTGTCCGGCCCATGGGGCACGGACACACGGGCCTTCGGAGGTAAACGATGCCCCTGGATCCCGAGGCGCAGCGGATCATCGACCGCACCCCTGCCGAGGACCCGAACGCATCAGGACCGCTCGACGTCGTCGCGATGCGCGAGGGGTTCAGCCAGATGTGGGTCATGCCGGACGACCTTCCCGAGGTCGGCTCCGTCGCCGACACCACGATCCCCGGCCCGGCCGGCGAGCTGCCCGTCCGCGTGTACACCCCCAAGGGCGCGGGCCCGTTCCCCACGTTCGTCTGGTACCACGGCGGCGGCTGGACGATCGGCGGCCTCGACGAGAACGAGTACTCCTGTCGCGCCGTCTGTCGCGACGCCGACGTGATCGTCCTGTCCGTCGACTACCGGCTCGCTCCTGAGAACCCCTTCCCGGCCGCCGTCGAGGACGCCTACGCCGCCGTCGCCTGGGTCGCCCAGCACGGCAGGGAGATCGGCGCCGACCCCTCCCGGATCGCCGTCGGCGGGGAGAGCGCGGGCGGCAACCTCGCCGCCGTCGCCGCCCTCAAGGCCCGCGACCTCGGCGGCCCCGAACTCGCCCTCCAGGTCCTCGTGTCGCCCGTCCTCGGCCATCCGGACGACGGCCGCGCCTCCTACACCGAGTACGCCGAAGGGTACTTCCTCTCCAAGTCCAGCATGGACTGGTTCTTCACCACCTACCCGACCGGCCCGCAGGACCTCGACGACCCGTATCTGCTGCCCCTGCGCTCCGGCGACCTGAAGGGCGTGGCGCCCGCGCTGGTCCTGGAGGCCGAGTGCGACGTGCTGCGCGACGAGGGCGAGGAGTACGCCGCCCGGTTGAAGGAGGCGGGCGTCGAGACCGAGCTCGTCCGCTACGACGGCATCATCCACGCGTTCTTCGGCCCGCTCGCCACCGAGCTGACCGCCGCCAAGCAGGCGCAGGCCAAGGCGGCCGCCGCGCTGCGCGCCGCGTTCGGGACGGACGGCGCCTGATGACCGCTCCGGCTCTCGCCCTGGACGGCGTCAAGGTGAACCGGGCCGAGGTCCCGGTCGTCCACGACGTCACGCTCGACGCGGCCCCGGGCGCGGTGACCGTCGTCCTCGGCGCGAACGGCGCCGGGAAGACGACGCTCATGGACGGCATCGCCGGCCTCGCGCCCGTCAAGGCGGGCACGATCCGGCTGGACGGGTCGCCCATCGAGAAGCTCGCCCCCTACAAGCGGGCGCGGGCCGGCCTCGGCTACGTCGAGCAGGCGCGCACCACGTTCCGGACGCTCACCGTCGAGCAGAACCTCATCGTCTCCCAGTCGGGCGACGGCGACCTCGCGACCGTCTACACGCTCTTCCCCGAGCTGGAGAAGCGTCGCACCCTGCAGGCCGGGTACCTGTCGGGCGGGGAGCAGCAGATGCTCGTGCTCGGCCGGGCGCTGGTCTCGGCGCCGAAGGTCGTGCTGATCGACGAGATGTCGCTGGGCCTCGCGCCGATGGTGGTGCGCCGGCTCATGGGGACGGTCGGCGAGCTGGCCGGGATGGGCATCGCGGTCGTGCTGATCGAGCAGTTCGCGAACCTGGCGCTCGACATCGGCACTCACGTCCACGTGCTGCGCAAGGGCAGCGTGGTCTTCTCCGGCCCGTGCGAGGAGCTGCGCGGCGACGAGCGGCGCCTGCACCGCCTGTACTTCGGCGGCCCGCCCCAGAGCGCCGCCAACGGATCGGACGCCGGACCGGACGCCGCCACGGAAGAGAGCGAGCCCGAATGAACGTGCTGGACAGGCGGAGCCTCGGCGCCGGCCTCGGCGCCGCGGTCCTCGCGTGCGCGCTGCTGCCGGTGGTGCTGCCGCCGTACTGGGTCTACCTGGCGATCAGCGCGGCCATCAGCGCGGTGATCATGCAGAGCTTCGGCGTGATCGTCGGCCGGGCCGGCGTCATATCGCTCTGCCAGATGTCGTTCGCGGCGATCGGCGCCTGGGTGATGCTGCGGCTGAATGTCGCGGACGCGCCCGGCGGCTTCTACCTGTGGCTGCTGCTCGGCGGCCTCGCCGCGGTGCCCGTCGGCGTCGCGATCGGGCTGCCGGCGCTGCGCATCCGCGGCGTCAACCTGGCCGTGGTGACCTTCGGGTTCGCGGTGTCGACCGACATCGTCCTGAACGTCGAGGAGTTCCCCGGCGCCGACGACCTGACGACGCTGGACCGCCCCGCCCCGTTCGACACCGACGGCGGCTACTTCATCTTCTGCGTGATCGTGTTCACGATCCTCGCCGTCGCGCTCGGGATCATCGGCAAGACCCGGCTCGGGCTGTCCTGGTACGAGCTGCGGCACTCCGAGCGGTCCGCCGCCGCGCACGGCATCTCCGTCGCGCGCAGCAAGCTCGCCGCCTTCGCGATCAGCGCGTTCGTCGCCGGGATCGGCGGCGGGCTGCTGGCCGGGCAGCTCAGCCTGGTCGTGCCGCAGAACTTCGCGATGGGCCAGTCGCTGGCGCTGTTCGCCGTCGCCGTCATGATCGGCCCGCACCATCCGGAGGGCGCCGTGCTCGGCGGGATCTTCGGCGCGATCATGGGCACGATCATGGAGAAGATCTCGCTGCCGCAGGACTTCGGCGGCGTGCTGTTCGGCGCCGGCGCGCTGCTCGCGCTGCGCAGCGGGCTCAGCCAGACCGACCTCACCCGGATGCGCAAGCGGGAGGCGAGCGCCCGCAAACTGCTCAAGGCCACCGAGGAGGCGGCCCCGGACGGGGAGGAGAAGAAGACCCCCGGGGAGCGCGTCGGCGCGTCCGTCGCGGCTCGGGCCGGGGAGCGTCCGGCCGGGGACGGGGAGCCGCTGCTCACCGTCCGGGGGATGACCGTCAAGTTCGGGGAGGTCGTCGCGCTGGACGCCGTCGACCTGACCGTCCCGCAGGGCGGCGTCGTCGGGCTCATCGGACCGAACGGCGCGGGCAAGTCCACGTTCATCGCGGCGGTCAGCGGGTTCGTCGGCTACCAGGGCGCGGTCGAGCTGGCCGGACGGCCGCTGGACCGGATGTCCCCGAACCGGCGGGCGACGCGCGGGCTGCGCCGCACCTTCCAGACCACCACGATCGCGCCCGAGCTCAGCCAGTACGAGTACCTGACGATCGGCGCGGGACGGCGGCTGACGCGCGCCGAGTCGGACGAGCTGCTGGAGTTCTTCGGCTGCCCGCCAGGCGAGGTCCCGGTGTCCATCGTGGACGCCGGCAGCCGCCGCCTCCTGGACGTCGCCGCGGCCATCGCCGCGCGGCCCAAGGT
>JBOHBY010001221.1:0-6114 GCA_050698635.1 Spirillospora sp. | reverse complement strand
GGGCACGGGCGCGGTCGGCGCCTCCGTCGCGGGCTCGGACACGTGCGAAACGGCGGGCTCGGACACGTGCGAGACCGCGGGTTCGGGCGCGTCGGAGGCCGTGGGCTCGGGAGCGGGCTGGTGCGTCGGCTCGGCAGACTGGGTGCTCACGCAGCGCGAGGATACTCGCCCGAACCGATCCCGGTCGCCTCAACGCCGGGGCTAGCGCCGTCCGGGCTCGGCGATCCAGACCTCGACGGCCAGGCCCCAGGTGCCGCCGGGCGCCGTGGTGAGGGTGCGTCCGTCCTGCCGTGTTGTGAGCTTCAGGACGCGTTCCGGCGTCCCGTACGGCGCGACGTCCGCCGGTTTCGTCCCCATGATCACCGGGCGCCGTCCGGCCGTGGAGATCGCGGCGGCGACGCGTCTCACGTCGGCGGGCTTGGCGCGGCCGGTGGTGCGCGCGGCCGGCAGCCCGCACATGCCCCTGACGACCTGCACGAAGCGATCGGCGGTCGACCGTTCGACGACCACGACCGAGCTGTCGGGCTTGAGCACGTCGCACATGCCGTCGACGGCGCCCACCTCGTGCTGTTCGGTACGCGTCGTTAGATGGCCGCCGGACGTCAGCACGATCGGGACCAGCATCCCCACGACGCCGACGACCGCGCCCGTCCGCACCACCCGGCGCCCGTAGCCGAGGCGGCGGACGCGCTTCACCGTCCACGCGGACGCGAACACCGTGAACAGCAGCAGGCCGGGGATGACGAGCCCGATCAGCCGCCGTGACGCCCACGGATGGTCGGGCGTGATCCCGGGCCTGAGCAGCACCTGCGTGGTCGTCCAGACGACGACGGCGTAGGGCAGCAGCCATTCCGGGGACTGTCCGCGCATGAGCCGCCGCGCCAGCAGCGCCGCGCCGAGCGTCGCGAACAGCAGCGCTGGGATGCCGATGTACCAGGAGACCCAGTAGAGCGAGTTCTCGGAGTACTGGCGGGTGCCGTCCACTGGAAGGTGCTGAATCCGCTGGACGGTCTCGATGAAGCGGACGTTCATCTCGTCGTCCCGCGTGGCCGGTTCCCGGCGGACGGTCTGCACCAGCGGCCGGAGCGCGAACCCCAGCATCACCAGCACGGTCACAACGGCAGCCGCCCCAGGAAGCCTCCCCCGCGCGACGGCCTCCCCGGCGGCGCGCAGCCGTGGGGCCGTCTTTCCCCAGCTCAGCAACACCACCATGACCGCCGTCGCCGCGACGACCGCCGCCGCGATGCCCAGCAACGGACGCAGCGACGGCCCCAGATACGTCAGGTACGGCCGGGACTTCACGAAGCCCTCCAGCAGCCCCGCGCCCACGCCGAGCAGCAGCCCGGCACCCGTCCAGTACCCGATGCCCTGTCCGTGAGTGCCCGGCCGACGCGCGACGTAGAGCCCGGCGAAGACGAAGACCGGCAGCACGTCCCGGAGCCCGTCGATCCGGACGAGCACGATGAGCCCGAGCGCCAGGCCCCCCAGGAACGCCTTCAGGTCGGCGAGCCGCCCCTCGTCCCGCCGGACGTCGAACAGCAGCGACAGCCCGCCCAGCAGCAGCACGATCGCGGGCAGTTCGCTGAACGTGCTGCGCGACACGTAGAGCATCGGCAGCGTCAGCGCGAGCAGCAGTGCCCCGGCCGGTGCCCAGCGCGGACCGACGAGCCGCGCCACCAGCCCGGCGAACGCGAGCACGCAGCACGCGCCGAGCAGCGGCGCCATCAGCAGCATGCCGTGTGTGCCGCCGACCCAGCCGCCGAGCGCCAGCACCATCGGCAGCCCCGCCATGAACTGCGGGACGATCGCGCCGTCGTGCTGGTAGAAGGCGGGGCTTTCGAAGTCCAGCGCGGGGTCGTGGCCGCCGAACGCCCATGCCTTCAGCGGGATCGGCAGCGACCCGTCGTCCTTCAGCCATGTCGCGAACTGAACGTAGGACGCGGGGTCCCGGCGGACGATGATCTGCTCCGAGACCATGACCACCTGGAGCACCAGGAACGCCACCGTGATCGCGAGGACGGCCGCGACCGTCCACCAAGGCACGTCGGGCAGCCCCGTCCGCCCGCGCATGCCCCACCAAAGGAAAACCGCCGCGAGGGGCACGAACAGCGCGAACGCCGGTGCCGGACGGAACACACCGGCCATCAGCAGCGGCAGCGAAACCGACAGCCAGGCCGCGATGAGCAGGGCCGGGGCAACCGTCACCCGCACGAGCAACCGACCCGCGTCCATGATTCCGCCCCGTGGAAGACTCCCTGGTTCCGTGCGGAGCGTAGCGGCACCGGCCGGGTGATGGCTCCAGGACGATCATGCGGGCATACCCTCTGACCTATGAGCGCACATGCCGGGCCCGCCGGGTTGCTGGCGCGGCGGGTGGCCGACGACCCGTCCAGCCCGCTGGTGACCTTCTACGACGACGCGACGGGCGAACGCGTCGAGCTGTCCGCCCGGACGTTCGACAACTGGGTCGCCAAGACGGCGAACTTCCTGGTGGACGGTCTCGCCGCCGAACCCGGTACGCGGGTCGTGCTCGTCCTGCCACCGCACTGGCAGACGGCCGTGTGGCTGATGGCGTGCTGGTCGGCGGGCCTGGTAGCGGAGCCCGTCGACCCGGAGACGATACGAACCGGCACCTCGCCGTCCGAACCGTTCGACACCTCCAGCCCGTACTCCAGTGGGGGGGCGACCCCCCACACCCCCCGGAACGACCCTTACATCCTGGCGGTGGCGCAGGAGGTGCTGGACGACGTGATCGCGGACGGCGCGGCGGCGGCGAGCGGGGCCGAGGAGGTCATCGGCCTGTCGCTGCACGCGCTCGGCGGCCCGCTCGCGGACTGCCCGCCCGGCGTCACCGACTACGCCGTGGAAGTCCGCGCTTACGGAGACAGGTTCGCCCCCGGCCCCGGAGTGACTCCTGAGGCGCCCGCGCTCAATGTGACAAAGACCACATTCACCGCCGCGGAGCTGGTGGAGGCGGCCCGTTCCGCCGTCGAAAAATGGTCGCTTGACGCGCGGGACCGGCTCCTGGTTGACATGTCGTTCACCACAGTGGACGGGGTTCTGACCGGCTTGCTCGCACCACTAACCTCGGGTGCTTCCGTCATAATCCAACGAAACTTCAACAAAGACGTACTAGAGCGACGTATAACGCTGGAACATGTGACGGTGGTGGCCGGTCCGCCCGGACGGAATGACCCAACCGGGTCCCCACGTCGGCTCCCCTGACCTACGCTGCCCTTGCCCACCTGACAGCTGCCCGTGCCCACCCGACGCCCACCCGTACGCCCACCATGGAGCGACCGTCCCCCCGGACCTCGGAGCCGATGAACAGCAACCCGATGTACATGGAGTACGTCGACGACGCCGATCCGCAGCCGACGGCGCCGCATCGACGCGGCTGGCGCATTCTCGGATGGGTGTGCATCGGGCTGTCGGCGGTCATGGTGGCCGGCTCCCTCACCGCCTACGGCCTGTACCGCAGGGCGTTCGGGAACATCGCGCACGAGGACGTCAACGCCCAGCTCGGCCCCAACCGGCCGAAGAAGCTGAACAGCGCGATGAACATCCTGGTACTCGGGTCCGACACCCGCGAGGGCGCCAACGCCAAGTACGGCCGCTCGATGAAGAACGAGGCGCCGCGCTCGGACACGATGATCCTGCTGCACCTGTCCCCCGGCGGCGGCCAGGCGATGGGCATCAGCTTCCCCCGCGACCTGATGGTCCGGATGCCGTCCTGCAAGAGCAGGAAGGGCACGACGATCCCGGCGCAGACCCGCGCCCAGATCAACTCGGCGTTCACCAACGGCGGCGCGGCCTGCGTCATCAAGACGATCGAGAGCATCTCCAACGTCCGCGTCGACCATTTCATGCAGGTCGACTTCAACGGGTTCAAGTCCATCACGAACGCGATCGGCGGCGTCCCGGTGTGCCTGCCGAAGGCCGTCAACGACCCGCAGTCGAAGCTGAAGCTCGGCAAGGGCCAGCACAACATCAAGGGTGAGACGGCGCTGGCGTACGTTCGCGTCCGGCACGGCCTCGGGGACGGCTCCGACCTCGACCGCATCAAGCGGCAGCAGAAGTTCATGGGCGCGCTCGCCAACAAGGCGATGAGCGCCGGGGTGCTCAGCAACCCCAAGAAGCTGCTGGCCCTGATGAACGCGGTCACCAAGTCGCTCACCACCGACGACGAGCTGACGCCGCAGGTCATGATGGACATCGCCAAAGAGATGCAGGGCATGACGTCCGGCAAGCTGCGGTTCGTGACCGTCCCGTCCGGGCCCGACCCGATGGACCCCAACCGCGTCGCGCTGTCGGCCGGCGCCCAGCCGTTCTTCGCCGCGCTCCGCAACGACAAGACGATCCCGAAGGTGCCGGCGGCGGGCACCGTGAAGATCCCGCCGAGCCAGATCCGGGTGCGGGTCTACAACGGAAGCGGCATCGACGGGCAGGCCAGCCGCGTCGCCGACGACCTGGAGTCGCAGGGCTTCCAGGTCACGGTCGGCGGGAACGCGCCTTCGCCCTCGTCCACCACCAAGGTGATGTACGGTTCCGGTGCCGACCAGCAGGCACAGTCGCTGGCCGCGCTGATCCCGAGCAAGCCGCAGCCGGCCGCGCGCACCACCGGCGGCGCCAAGCCCGGCGTCGTCGACCTGATCATCGGCAAGGACTGGACGAATCTGAAGAACGCGGGCGGCGGCATTCCCAAGCAGCAGGGCGAGATCCGCGCCAGCGACAACATCTGCAAGGAGCAATGACCGCCGGGCTTTATGAGCTCTACCACCGGGCCCTCCAGGGCCGAAACGGCACGCAGTGCAGACCAGCCGCTCACCACGGCCCCCGCGGCGGGTCCGGTCCCGGAGGCACCGCAGGCCCTGCGGGAGGCGCCCGGCGGCGGTGGTCCTGAGGGCGGTCCGCGCAAGCCGCGCGACCCGTTCTTCGACAACGCCAAGTACTTCGCGATCCTGCTGGTGGTGGCGGGGCACTGCCTGGCCAACCTGCTGAACGTCCCGATGGCCAGGGGCCTGTACCTGTTCGTCTACATGTTCCACATGCCGCTGTTCATCGTGATCACCGGCTACTTCTCGCGGAACTGGACGTTCGCCGGCGGTAAGGCCCGAAAGCTGATCACCAATGTCGGCGTCCCTTACGTGGTGTTCGAATTCGCCTACTCGCTGTACGACTGGCTCGCCGGGCGCAATGTGCTGGAGATCAGCCTTCTGAATCCTTACTATCTGACGTGGTTCCTGTGCGCGCTGTTCATGTGGCGGCTGTCCACGCCGGTCTGGCAGCAGATCCGCTGGCCGATCGCCGTCGCCGTCGGGTTCGCGCTGCTGTCGTTCATGAGCGACCTCGGTGGAACGTTCGATATCCACCGGGTGCTGGGGTTGCTGCCGTTCTACGTCCTCGGGCTCACGCTGAAACCGCACCACTTCGAACTGCTGAAAAGGCGGGCCGCGCGGCCGGTCGGCGCGGTGGTGCTCGCCGCCGGGCTCGGCGGCGCCTACCTCGTCATGGACCGCATGTCGCTGAACTGGGTCTACTGGCAGCATCCGCATTTCGAGATCGGCGTCGGCAATGTCGCGGGCACGCTGATGCGGCTCGGCATGTTCGTCTGCGCGGCCGTCCTCGTCGCCGCGTTCCTCACCCAGGTCCCGCGCCGCCGGTACTGGTTCACCGGGCTCGGCGCGGCGACGCTGTACGCCTACCTGCTGCACGGGTTCGCCATCCGCCTGTTCGACTTCACCGGCTGGTGGGACGCGGGCTGGATGCACACCCCGCCCGGCGTCGTGATCGTGGTCGGCGGGGCGTTCGCGGCCGGGACGGCGCTGTGCGCAGGGCCCGTCGTCCGCTCCATGAGCTGGGCGCTGGAACCCCGGATGACCTGGGTTTTCACCCCGCTACGCAAACCGGGGGGCCGGATGCGCTAACGTGCCGCCTCACGTATCAGGCCACGGCACCCCCTGATCGGTGACTAGAGTCGCCGATGCTCCCACCTGCACGTACCCGATGAGGCTTTCGGAGATATGACCGGCATCCTCCGCCCACCCCACCCCCCATCACCGCCCGGTGACGGACCGTCCACCACCGCGCCGGACGCGCTCGCACCGGACGCGC
>JBOHBY010001220.1:0-6206 GCA_050698635.1 Spirillospora sp. | reverse complement strand
GCTCTGGTGGGCGATCCTCATCGCGCACGGGTGGTCCTTGGCGGGCGGGCGCGCCGGCGGCGCCACGGTCCGCGGGCAGCGGGTGGCCGCGGTCAGCGTCACGGTGGTGGTCCTGCTGGTGGTGGGGCTGCTGCGGTTCGACGCGTCCAGGATCGAGGGGCGCGTCGCCGACGCCAGGGAGGGCGGCGACTGCGCGCGGGTGCTGAGCGACGGGGAGGCGGCGTGGTTCGGCCACCGCGTCGCGGGCGCGCCGATCGACAGGCGCACGGACGAGGCGGTCCAGGCGTGCGAGCGGCTGCGGACGGCCGACGCCAAGCTCAAGGCCGGGCTCGCGACCGGTGACACCAATGCGCTGAAGGCGGGGTTCGACATCCTCTCCTCGGTTCTGGGTGAACCGGGCAACGGGCCGACCGTCGGGTCGGCTCTCAACACGTTCCTCGGCCGCCTGCCCACCGACAACGCCTGCCACACGGTCACGGTCACCGACTGGCTCCGCCAGCGGCAGCCGACCCGCGACGTGCTGGACAGTTCGATGACCGCCGTCACGCGGGCGGCGCCCGCCGCGCTCGTCCGCTGCGGCGACAATTTCATGCTGCTCGACAACTGGGAGAGAGCACGCCAGAAATACCAGCAACTCCTCACCCAGTTCCCCGGGGACGCGCGCACCGCCGCGGCGACGAAGGGCGCCAGGTCGGCCACGCTGCAGATCGAGCTGGCGAACGTCCGGAGCCTTCTCGAAGACGGCGACGACGGCGAGCAACCCGAATACTGCGACTCGCCGGCGAAATACAGCGGTGCCAAGGCCTACGGCAAGGGCGTGAACCCGGCCATGTTCTACGGCGACGACGATTGGACGGGCAAGCTCCCCCGCAGTTGGCGGACGACGAACGCCGCCAAGGCGGTGCTCATCATCTGCGTGGGCGAGCAGAAGGAGGGAAAGGTCGTGGATTCGTGCACCTACCGGGCGGAGGACTCGGGCAAGCTCTTCCAGACCGACTTCCACAAGGTCGCACTTCCGGTCAAGGTGTACGAGCTGCGGACGGGAAGGGTCGTCGCCAACCGCAAGGTGGAGATCGGCGGTCGGAGCTGCCCCTCCGTCATCCATTGGCAGTCGTCCCTCATCGGTGACACCGGCCCGACCGACGAGTATGTGAAGCCGTCCAAGGGCGATGTGCGCGCCGCCTTCGCATCGATCCTCGACCGGTGACCGGCGGGCCCGGCATGTGATCTTCGCGGCCAAAAGATCAACTTGGGTTGACTCGCCGGTATCGGTCGCGGTTTGGTCTCGGTTCCTCCGTTAGTTACGTGTTCGTCCACGGTGCGGTGTTCCCATGGTGCCGTTGTGACTGGGTGCGGGCTGGGGGAGTCAGGTTCGATGAGGCGCTTGTCGGTCATCGCTCTGCTGGTGGGGAGCGCGGGCGCACTCCTGTCCGGCGGCGTGGCGCTCAACCAGATTCTCAACAACGGTCAGCTGAACTGGAACTACGCTTATCTGGCGATTCTCTTCGGCGTCCTCGCCATCCTCTTCGACCTGTACCGCGGCGAGGTTCTCGCGTCGTCCCTGCCGGACACGAAGAAACTCAAAGGCAGGTACGGCGTCTATATCGACCAGTTACGCGCGTCGGTCGCGTACATGGAGACGCTCGGGCTGCTGACGCAGGGGGAGTACGTACACCGTATGGAGCAGGTGTACGTGGACGTCGCGCTGCGTCCCCGCCCTCCGCAGGACACCGCCGTCGAGGCGATCGAGATGGGCGCCGGAGCCGACGGCGCGCGGCGTCCGCTGACGTCCTTCCTGGAACCCGGAAGGATCCTGGCGGTCATCGGCAGCCCCGGTTCGGGGAAGACGACGCTCGTCAGGCACACCGCGCTGAACCTGTGCACCTGGCAGTGGCGGGCGTGGCGGCGGCGCGTCCCGGTCCTGATCTACCTCCGCGACCACGCCGCCATGATCCTCCGCGACGAGCCGTGCGACCTGGCGGAGGTCGCCGGTTCGGCGAAGTGGCTGGACGGGCGGGTGCCGGGCTCGTGGCTGCGCAAGCACCTGGCGGCCAAGCGCTGCGTCGTCCTGCTGGACGGCCTGGACGAGGTCGCGGACGCCAAGGACCGCAAAAGGGTCGTGGCCTGGATCGACGGCCAGATGCGCCGGTACCAGGGGAACGCCTTCGTCATCACCTCACGGCCGCACGGATATCTGTCGAACCCGCTCCCGTCCGCCGACATCCTCCAGGTCCAGCGGTTCACGACCCACCAGATCGCGCAGTTCCTGCGCGCCTGGTATTACGCGAACGACCAGCGCACGCACGGCGCCACGAACGACCACATCCGCAAACAGTCCGAGCGCAAGGCCGACGACCTTTTCAAGGGATTGCGCAACCGGGTCGCGCTGTATCATCTGGCCGCCAATCCGCTGCTGCTCACGATGATCGCGCATGTGCACCACTACCGCGGCGCGCTTCCGGGGAGCCGCGCGGAACTGTACGCCGAGATGTGCGACGTCCTCATCCACAGGCGGCAGGAATCCAAGGACCTCGCCGACGTCACCGGACTGGACGGGCCCAAGAAGGAGAACGTCATCCGGCAGCTGGCCTTCTCCATGATGGTCAATGAGCTGCGCGATATTCCCGTTGAGCGGGCGCGGTCCATTATCCGGGCGCCGCTCGCCTTCGTCGCCGGTGAGAACTCGCTGTCCGCCGAAGGGTTTCTGGAAGAGGTCCGCAAAAGCGGGCTGCTGGTGGAGCGGGAGCAGGGTTTCTACGGTTTCGCCCATCTCACGCTTCAGGAATATCTGGCTGCCGCGCATATCCGGGCGCACACCGAGTATCTCCGGCTGATACCGCAGAACGTGAACCATCCGTGGTGGCGGGAGACGACGCTGCTCTGGGCGGCGGCCGGTGACGCCACATTGGTCATCACCGCTTGCCTCGATGCGCGCACCTTCCGCGCGCTGGCCCTGGCCTTCGACTGCGCCGACGAGGCGCGCGAGATCGACCCCGAGGTCCGGGCCCGCCTGGAGCAGGCCATGAGGATCGTCAGGGGCGACGACTCCCGGGAGAACGTGCGGCATCGCAGGCTGGTGGCCGCCGTGACCCTCAGCCAGCGGCTCCGCGACATCATCTGGATCGACGACCGCACCGCGATCTGCGCGCAGCCCATCACCAGGGACGACTACAACCTCTTCGTCCCGGACGAGCGCCTTTCCCACCGGCTGACGCCGGACATGCCGGTTCATCGGGAAAGGAACGGCGACAGCCCGGCGTCCGGGATATTCGCCGACGACGCCGCGCGATTCGTGGTCTGGGTCAACAACATCCTCCAGGACGGCCGCGGATACCGCCTTCCCGCCCCGGGAGAACTGGCGAAGATCGACGGCCAGCTCGTGCCGATCCTCGCCGACCACACACCGTGGGCGTCCGCCGGGGGCGCCAGGATCCAGCTCGGCCAGGCCGCGAACGGCGGGAGCCCGCGGTTCCCGAACGAGCGCCGCCTGCGCAGGCTCCCCGACCTGCTGGCCGAGAGCATGGGCGACGCCAGGGTGATCGTGTGGAACAGGGGCGCGTGGACGGATCCGGACATGACCCTTGCCCTCGGGTACATCAACGCCTTCGGTGATATCGCACAGGGCGTTCGTGACATACCGCACCAGAAACTCGTCGTGACCCTTGACTTCGCACGTGAACTGCTGCTCCACGTGAAGGGCACGTCCCCGGCGATCGTCGATTTTTCTGACCTGAACGATGTTCTCGACAAGGCCAGAGGCCATTGTTCGGACGTGGTGACCGGCATCAGGGTCGATCTGGAGCACACGAGAGACCACAACCGTCGCAGGAACCTGGACCAATTGCGGATCGTCGCGGAGTCACTGGCGTGGGAGCTTGAGCAGCAGGCCTTCACCGTCCAGGGCTTGGCCGACCACCAGATCTCGCACCTCGCCCGGTCCGACTCGCCCTACGACCGGACGATCCCGACCCTGGTGTCCGGAATGGGCGGCTCCATCCAGACGGCCATCAAGCTCGCCCGCACCATCGACCGGTTCAGCGTCCGGGGAATACACGCGGTCGACGAGACCGACCTGCGGCAGACACTCGACATCGCCGAGAGGATCACGGCCTCCGCGTTCCTCGGCAGCGACAGGCACGGCGTCGGCATCCCCGACGAGACACGACTCGGCGGACTGTGCTGGTGGTGCTGGACCGCCGGACTGAGCGACGACAGCGACGCCGCCCACCGCCTCCAGTGGACCTTCCGTCCGGTGCAGCGCGACCCTCAGGGCGTCGGCCATGGGCGGGCCCGCGAGCTCGCGCTCGCCCTCGGCGCCACCCCGGGCTTCGGCCGCCACGCCCTCGGCGTGATGACGACGTACGAGGTCCTGCTGCGCGAGGCGTTCGGGGGCCCGCTCACCAAGAAGCTGGCGGAGCTGGTCGCCAAGGCGGCGTCCATGGCGGCGTTCTCGGCGGACGATCCCGCGTGGAACCTCCGGCAGGCCATGAGCCAGTTGCAGCATGTCGAGTTCTGGCACACGACCGGCCTCGACCGCCGCTACCTGGAGAAGGTCATCGGCCTCGGCCTGGACATCATCCCGCCGATGCTGGAGAGGCGGGCGCCGTTCGACGCGCGCACGGTGCACCTGGCGATGGCGAGCATCCTGGCCGCGCTCGTCCTGGTGCGGCCGCTGCGGGACATGGACCAGCCGAGGCGCCATCTGGCCTCCGCGTTCGTCGGGCTCGCCGCGATCAGCGACCGCGTGTTCGCGGACACGGCGAACGACGTCATCCTCCTGGTGCGCAGTTGAGGCGCCCGGCGGGTCTAGGGGCGCGGGCCGGTCTTCCATGCCGGTTCGAGGACGCCGCCGTCGGCCGGTTCCGTCCGGCGCGAGGTGTCGTCGCCGCCGGAGGCGAGCCTGACGGCGATCTTGTCCTCGATGTCCTTGGGCGCGCCGCCGGAGTAGCCGTTGAAGACGCTGGAGAAGATCAGCGTGCGGCCGTCCGGGGCTGTGACGTAGCCGGACAGGGCCGTGACGCCGGTCAGCGTGCCCGTCTTGGCGTGGACGTTCCCCGCCGCGGCCGTGCCCCTCATCCGCTTCGCGAGCGTCCCGCCGACCAGCCGGTCGGGCCGTCCGGCGACGGGCAGCGACGCGTACCAGGCGGGGAACCAGGGCTGTATCCGCGCGTTCCTCAGCAGGGTGCTGAGCTGGACGGCGGTCGTCCGGTTCGAGCGGGCGAGGCCCGACCCGTCCGTCATGGTCACCTGCGCGGTGTCGACGCCGAGCCGCCCGGCGTGGGCGGTGACGGCGGGCAGCCCGGCGGCCCAGGTGCCCTCTCCGCGCACCTTCCGGCCGATCGCCTTGACCAGCGTCTCGGCCATGACGTTGTTGCTCAGCTTCATGAACGGCTTGGCCAGCTCGGAGAGCGGCATGGACTCGTGGCTCGCGATCGTCGTGGTGCCCGAGGGCGTGCGACCCCGCTCGATCGTGCCCGCCACGCGGACGCCGTGCGCCTTCAACGCCCGGCGGAACACGTCCGCCGCGTAGCGCGTGGGCCCCTCCACCGCACGCAGGACGCCCGCCTCCGGCGTCCCGGCCGGGTGCGAGCCGGTGATCACGATGGTGTTGGAGCCGTTCCTCCGGTTCACCGCGAGGGTGGACGGCGAACCGGCCCGGCCGGTTCTGGCCCGATTGTCGATCTTCACCACACCGGTGGCGGGGCTAAGGCCGGCCCTGACCGGCCGGCCCGGCCGCGTCGCGGCGACCCGGACGTCGACCGAGCCCGCGTCGAAGTCGGCGTTCGGCGAGACGGTCAGCGCGGACGTCCGCGCCGCGTAGGCGTACTGGAGGTCGTCCGGGTCCCAGCCGTCCGGGACGCGGTCGGCGTCGAACCAGGTGTCGTCCGCGACGAGATCGCCCTTCACGACCCTGACGCCCTTCGCGGCGACGGCCGCGGCGAGACGGCCGTAGTCGGCCGCCCGCATGGTGGTGTCGCCGGTCCCCTTGAGGTAAAGGTTCCCGCCTTTGGCGCTGACCGTCGTCCGGAACCTGTACCCGGGGCCGAGGATGCCGAAGGCGGCCGCGGACGTCGGGAGCTTGTTGTTCGACGCCGGCATGACCCGCCCGCCGCCGCCCCGGTCGTACAGGACCCTGCCGGTCGCGGCGTCGCGGACGACGAGGCCGGCGGTCGCGCCGTCGAGACGGCGGTCCTTGAGGATGGCGT
>JBOHBY010001219.1:0-9435 GCA_050698635.1 Spirillospora sp. | reverse complement strand
TGATCGCCCTGCTCGTGTGGGGCCCGCTCGCCGTCAGATCCCGGCGGGCTCCGGCCGCGGTTTCGGCCACAGGCTCGGCGGCTCCTCGGGTTCCGGGCGGCGGCGCGGCCGCGGAGGACGGCGGGTCGCTGCTGCGCTCGCCGGTCGCCTGGTACGTCGCGGTCTTCATGGGCCTGGCGTCGCTGATGTTCTACGTCCTGATGTCGTGGTTGCCGGAGATCATGCGGGACGCCGGGTTCGCTCCCGCGGCCGCCGGGATGATGGTGTCCGCGATGATGATCGTCGGTATCCCGCTGGGCTTCCTCGTCCCCGTGTTCGCCGCCCGGCTCCGCGACCAGCGGCCCCTCGTCGTCGCCGTCGCGGTCGCCATGCTCGCGGGCCTCACCGGGCTGGCACTGGTCCCGTCCGCCGGGTGGCTGTGGGTGCTGGTGCTCGGCCTCGGCACCGGCAGCGCGTTCCCGCTCGCCTACACGCTGCTCAACCTGCGCGCGCCGAGCCCCTCGATCGCCGCCGGCCTGTCCGGGATGGCGCAGACCGGCGGATACCTCCTCGCCGGGTTCGGGCCGCTCGCGGTCGGCGTCCTGCACGGCGCGACGGGCGGGTGGAACATTCCCCTCGTCCTGCTGCTCGTCCTCGTGGTGCCCGAACTGCTGTTCGGGTTGCTGGCGGCGCGTCCGGGTTTCGTCCGGCCGGGACGTTCCCCGCGCCAGGTCCGGCGGGTGCCGCGCATGCGGCTGGTGCGGCGGGCCCGCGGGAGTCGAACGCGGGGCGTCACGGCGCGTCCGACGGATGCGGCGCGTCCGGTCGGGTCGGAGGAGCCAAGCGCGGTGGAGCCGGTGCGGGCGCGTTGATCAGCTGAGGTCGACGGCGTCCAGGTCGAGGACGCGGGCGTGCAGGACGAGCCGCTGGTGCAGCGCGGCCCGCAGTGCCCGGTGCAGGCCGTCCTCCAGGTAGAGCTCGCCGTGCCACTGGACCACGTGCGGGAACAGGTCTCCGTAGAACGTGGAATCCTTGGAGAGGAGCGACTGGAGGTCGAGCTCGCTCTTGGTGCTCACGAGCTGGTCGAGGCGGACCTGGCGAGGCGGGATCTTGGCCCAGTCCCGGGACGAGAAACCGTGCGCCGGATAGGGCCGTCCATCGCCCACCGCCTTGAAGATCACCCTCCGAGTCTACGGCGTCCACATGACCCGGAGAAGGTGACTCAACAACATGAGTCACTCTACTTACCACTCCTGGTAAACGGTTTCCCTGCAGCTCAACGGCTTCGTGAGTAAGTTCCGTCACTTGCACATCTCATTTACCATCCGCCTCGGGGACGCCGTCCGGCTCACAGCAGGGCGGCCAGGACGAGCACCAGAGCGACGAGCGCGGCGGCGCGGGTGGGAGCGGAACGCTCGGTTCGGCGCAGCCTGGCTTCACCTGGCTACTTCGGAAATCCGTCACCCCAGGAGGACCCGACCACACAAAAGGTTCCTCGAAATACGGCAACACGGAGATGCGGCCGCACGGAGATGCGGCCGCACGGAGATGCGGCGGTGCGGAGATGCGGCGGTGCGGGGGTTGGAAAAGGCCCTGGTGCGGCGGTCGCCAGCCGAGGTCTTGGCGCGCCTTGGCGTTGGACACGCGCATCGACGTGCTCGACGGACGATCAAAGTCCGAACGGTTCGAGAGGCACCCCATCCCACAGCGCCCGCTCGCGGCACCCGAAGGTCGGGGACGACCTTAGGCGCAAGGCCGCAGGGCATCGTCGCCCGCGAGCCCCCGTAGGCGGACCAGATCGGCCTGGTCGCGATGGGACTGGCGTCCGGGTCACTGGACGCGGCGGACGACGTCCACGCGTCGATCATCTGGCCCGACAGCCCGGTCAGCCGCTCACGGTCGCCGCGCAGCGCTTCGGCCCGCCGAGAATGCCGGTGAAGCGCGGCGCTGCCGGTCGTTTCACAGCCTAGCGAAGAACGCGCGCACGCTGCCGCCTTACGCTTCCGCGCCCACCTCAGAACCACGAACGTAACGCCTCTGCGCCCACCGCAGGCCCATGAACGTGCCGCAGGGCGGCGAGCGTCTGCGGCCGACCTTGGGTGGCGGACGTGCCATAGCGGGCCAGGTCGTGGTGTAGGACGATCTTTCCCACGTGAGACGGGGACCCGCCCGTGACCGCGCATGGCGGCGGGCAGGCAAGGCTGGAGCCGCGCGGATTCGTCCGTGGGGAAATCGAGTACGGCCCAGACCGTGATCGGTCTGGGCCGTGGTTCGCCTGGTCGGGCTGGAAGCGGAGGATGCGAGATTCGAACTCGCGAGCGCTTGCACGCAACACGCTTTCCAAGCGTGCGCCCTAGGCCACTAGGCGAATCCTCCGCGGGAAAGCCTACCGGTTCGTGGGCAGTGACCTGACATCAATTACGGCGGACACGGGGATCGGGCCGTGGACGTGCGGGAAGAGGTCGTCGCCGACGGGTTCATAGCGGACGGGGACGTCCAGCCGCGGCACGTCGATGACCAGGAGGACCAGGTCCGAGCGGGGAACGGCGGCGTAAAACCGGCCCAGGACGCCGTCCACCTGCGCCATGTCGGACGAGCAGTGGATGAAGCCCTCTTCGTCGAGCGTTCGGCCCAGCGTCGACATGCCGTACGACACTCCCGTGTCGCGGGCGGCTTCCCAGTGGGTGCGTTCGGCGATGTGCAGGAGCGTGTCGCGTGTTGGGGCGGGCATGCGGCGCAGACTACGCGTGAAGCGTGGCGATCCTGTGCGCGGGATGCCATAGACTGAGGTCGACCCCTCGCGCGGCGTCATCCTGTGAACCTCCCCAGGGCCGGAAGGCAGCAAGGATAAGCGGGCTCTGGCGGGTGTGCGGGGGGTCCCTTGGTTTGACGGCGACCCTGCACTTCCGACGCTCTGCTTCTCGAGGGAGGGCGGACCCCCGATGAGTCTGGCTCTGTACCGCAAGTACCGGCCAGCGACGTTCGCCGAGCTGAAAGGGCAGGAGCACGTCGCCGAGCCGCTGCAGCAGGCACTGCGCAACGGCCGGATCAACCACGCGTACCTGTTCAGCGGCCCGCGCGGCTGCGGCAAGACGTCCAGCGCCCGTATCCTCGCCCGCTCGCTGAACTGCGAGCGAGGGCCGACACCCGACCCGTGCGGCGAGTGCGACTCGTGCGTGGCGCTCGGCCCCGGCGGGACGGGCCACATCGACGTGATCGAGATCGACGCCGCGTCCCACGGTGGTGTCGACGATGCCCGTGACCTGCGGGAACGGGCCTTCTTCGCCCCGGTCTCGGCGCGCTTCAAGGTGTACATCATCGACGAGGCGCACATGGTCACGCGGGAGGGCTTCAACGCGCTGCTGAAGCTCGTCGAGGAGCCGCCGCCGCACCTGAAGTTCGTGTTCGCGACCACCGAGCCGGAGAAGGTCATCGGGACGATCCGGTCGCGGACGCACCACTATCCGTTCCGGCTGATCCCGCCGGGTGTACTGCAGGAACTGGTCGAGGAGATCCTGCGGGCGGAGGACGTCCCGTACGAGACGTCGGCGCTGCCGCTGGCCGTCCGGGCGGGCGCGGGCTCGGCCCGTGACACCCTCTCGATCCTTGACCAGCTCCTTGCCGGGTCGGACGAGAAGGGCATCACCTACGCCGGGGCCGTCTCGCTGCTCGGATACACCGACTCGGCGCTCCTGGACGAGGTCATCGGCGCCTTCGCGGCCCGTGACGGCGCCGCCGTCTTCGCCGCGATCGACCGCGTGATCGAAAGCGGCCAGGACCCGCGCCGCTTCGCCGCCGATCTGCTGGAGCGCTTCCGCGACCTGATCATCCTGTCGAACGTCCCGGAGGCGGGTGGTTCGGGGCTGCTGAACGTTCCGCCGGACGAGCTGGAGCACATGCGGCGCCAGGCGTCCTCCCTCGGACCCGGGGAACTGACCCGCGCCGCCGACCTCCTGCACACCGGACTGACCGAGATGCGCGGCGCGACGTCCCCGCGGCTGCTGCTGGAGCTGATCTGCGCCCGCGTCCTGCTCCCCGCCGCCTACGAGGACGAGGCCTCCATGTTCGCCCGCCTTGACCGCCTCGAACGCCAGGCCACCCAAGGCGCCCTCGCAGGCGGCCAAGCCAACCAAGGCGGCCTCGCAGGCGGCCAAGCCAACCAAGTCGGCTTCGCTGGCGGCGGCCAGCCCGCTCCCAGGACGCAGGCGCCCGTGCCTGCCCCGCCGCCGGCGGCTCCGCAGGACGCACCTGGTGAGAGCGGACCGGCGAGTCCTCAAACACGCGGAGAACAGCCCACGCCCGCCCAGAGCGGCCAAAATCCGGCAGCGGACGCCTCTCAGGCACCTGCTCAGCAATCCCCGTCCAGCCATAATCGGGACGATAATCCCCGTCCCGCCACGGCAGCCTCAGAACGTGAACCTGTGGATAACCGCCGGCCCGAGCCCCGTGGTGGTTCCGCGGGGGGGACGTCCGCCGCTCCGGTCGAGGGTGCGTCGGGCGGGGGATCCGTGGGAGGGGCGGACTTCGCGTCCGTCCAGCGTCTCTGGCCGGACATCGTCGAGGCCGTCAAGCAGAAGAGCCGTGCGACCTGGATGGTCATCATGTCAGGGGTCCAGCCGGTGTCACTGGACGGCAAGGTCCTGACCCTCGGGTTCGACGCGGAGGGACGCCGCCTGGGCTTCGTCAACGGCGGCCGGGACGCCGTCCTGCGGGAGGTCCTCAAGGAGCGGATGGGCGTCGAGTGGCGGATCGAGACCGCCGTCGGCGGGGCGCCCGCGTCGGCTCCGCCTGGTCGATCAAGCCCTAACGGCGGGTTCGGTGGGGCGGCCACACCGAACCCGGCACCTCAGCCGCGGCCGCCCGTCCAGCCACCTGCCCCAAGGCCCGAACAGGCGCAGGAACCGCCGCCCCCGCCGCCGGACGAGCCTCCGCCGCCACCCGAACCGATGCCGGTGGACGAGAGCGACGAGGTCGACCCGGAAGGCGACGCGGACGCCGACGGCGCCGATGCCGAGATGAACGGGATGGCCCTCCTCCAGCGCGAACTCGGCGGCCAGATCATCCGGGAGATCGACAACTCGTAGTGGCGGCTCGGGGTGGGGCCGGGCGCTTGTTCAGTGGGGGTGTCGGGCGCGGAAGTGTTCGATGGGCTTGCTGAGGTCGGTGGGCAGGGAGATACGAGGGAAGGGCCGTGTGGTCGGTTCGGCCCGCGTGGTGGGGTGGTCGGGGCGTCTTGGTGGTGGGGGTGGGGGGAATTGGGGTGGGTCGGCGCACCGGTGGGCGCTCTTACCGCATCCTGGTGCGAACCCGTAGTCTCGGGGGACGGACGTCCGGTGGCTGGCGGAGCGCCAGGGAGATGGTCCCTTGCTAGGGCCGGAAGAGGGAGGTGCACCGTGGAACCCGGTGGTTTGAACATGCAGGAACTGCTCCAGCAGGCGCAGGCCATGCAGGAACAGCTCTTCAGCGCGCAGCGCGAGCTCGCGGAGGCCGAGGTCACGGGGACCGCGGGGGGCGGGCTCGTCACCGCGACGGTCAACGGGCAGGGCGAGATCACGGGGCTGTCGATCGACCCCAAGGCCATTGACGCCGACGATCCGGCGGACACGGCGGAGACCATCGCCGACCTGGTCCTGGCCGCGATCCGTGACGCGGGGCGCGAGGTGCAGGAGTTGCAGCAGGAGAAGATGGGACCGCTTGCCCAGGGGCTCGGCGGTGGGGGCGGTATTCCGGGCCTCGGCGGACCTGGTGGAGCTGGTGGGCCCGGCGGTGGGTTGCCGGGTGGGTTTCCCGGGCTTGGTGGCGGGTCCGGCGCCTGAGCCGGACGACAAAGGACGCATCTAGAAAGGAGGGGGTCCGTTGTACGAAGGGGTGGTTCAGAACCTCATCGACGAGCTCGGCAGGCTGCCGGGCGTCGGCCCCAAGAGCGCGCAGCGGATCGCCTTCCACCTTCTCGCCGCCGATCCCGCCGATGTGGAACGCCTCGGCAAGGCGCTCAAGGAGGTCAAGGACAAGGTCCGCTTCTGCAAGACGTGCGGGAACGTCGCGGAAGAGGAGGAGTGCCGGATCTGCCGGGACGCGCGCCGCGACCCGCACGTCATCTGCGTCGTGGAGGAGTCCAAGGACGTCGTCGCGATCGAGAAGACCCGCGAGTTCCGGGGCCGCTACCACGTGCTCGGCGGCGCGATCAGCCCGATCGAGGGCGTCGGACCGGACGATCTGCGCATCCGTGAGCTGATGCAGCGCCTCGCGGACGGGACGGTGACCGAGCTGATCCTCGCCACCGACCCCAACCTGGAGGGCGAGGCGACGGCGACGTATCTGGCCCGGCTCGTCAAGTCCATGGGCCTCACCGTCACCCGTCTGGCCAGCGGCCTGCCGGTGGGTGGCGACCTCGAATACGCCGACGAGGTCACCCTTGGCCGTGCATTCGAAGGACGGAGGCTGCTCGATGTCTGACACCAACAGCCCGCAGGACTGGAACGCCCTGGCCGAACGCGTGGCGTGCCACGTCGACAACTATCTGAGCGGACTGGAGGCCGTCGCGCGCGGTGACGGCGGCGTCCATACCGTCCCGCTGCTGCTTCTCGAGGTGTCGCAGGTCATCCTGGCGGGCGCGCAGCTCGGTGCCAGTGCCGACGTGATCCTTCCGGACAACTGGGAGCCCGAGGTCGGTGACGATCCCGATCTCGACGCCGTCCGGCAGGGCCTGGCCGAGCGGCTGAGCGTCATGGACGAGTACGTCGAGGTCTTCGACCCGTACAAGGACACCGAGCCGACGTCCTACCGCCTGTCGGACGACCTGGTCGATGTTGCCAGCGACCTTGTGCACGGGCTGCGGCACTACAACCAGGACCGTCCGCTGGAAGCCCTCTGGTGGTGGCAGTACTCGTACTTCAATCACTGGGGCAACCACGCCGGGGCGGCACTGCGCGCCCTGCACGCCTTTGTCGCTAACGCTCGGCTGGACGTGGCCCCGGAAGCCGCCACGGCGCAGTAGGGCTAGGCGCTGGGCGGCGGGTGGGTGGGGCATCTCCGCGTGCGGTGAAGGGGATGCGCCTTGGTGGCGTTGCGTCCTGGGCGGGGTGCTGGCTGATGTGGCTCTTGGGCGAGGGCTGCTCGCGGTGCGGTGCGGTGCGGTGCGGTGCGGGTTTCGCGGTGGGCTACGGGGTCCGAATGCGGTCAGGGTGTGGTTTGGGTGATCATTCCTTGGGACGTTGGTCGCGGGCCCCTGTTCGGGCGGGTGTCCTGCGTGGAGTGTTGACGGGTTGGGGGTCTGCGGATGCGGCGGCGACGGCTGGTCGCTCTGGCGTTGGTTGGCTGCCTCGCGGTGGGCGTGGGCGGGAGCGGGTGCTCGGGCGGTGAGGAGCCGTCCATCCTCGGGAAGGGGACGCTCGTGGCGGGCGTGCGGCCGGACCTGCCTGGGATCGGGTTCAAACGTGCCGACGGGCAGTTCGAGGGCCTGGACGTGGACGTGTCGCGCTACCTGGCCGCGCGGATGGGGAAGCAGGTCCGGTTCGCCCCGGCACTGGCCGCAGACCGGGAACGGCTTCTGCGGGACGGGAAGGTCGACATGGTCCTGACCTTCTGGCTGGAACCGGAATGGAAGCAGCGGCTGGCGTTCGCCGGGCCGTACCTGCTGTCGTACCAGGACATCCTCGTCCGGGGCGGCGAACGCAAGGTGCGCGGGGTGCGGGATCTGGAGGGGCGCAGGATCTGCGCCGTCACGGGGTCGGGCGCCGCGGAGGCGGTGACGCGGGAGCGGCAGGTGGCGGCGGTGCCGGTGGCGGCGCGGTCCTACGACGAGTGCCTGACGATGCTCGGCGACGGCCGGATCGACGCGATCACGACGAACGACACGATCCTGGCCGGGCTGAAGACGCGGCGCGGCGACGCGTTCCGGCTGCTGAACGCCAGGTTCGGGGAGCGGCGGACGGGCATCGCGATCCGGCGGGGCGACCCCGGCGGATGCGAGGCGCTCAACCGGGCCATCACCGAGATGTACCAGGACGGGACGATGGCCGCCTTCATGAGCAAATGGTTCGGCACATCGGGTCTGGACCTGTCGGACGTCGAGGTACCGCAGTTCGAGGGCTGCCTGTGACCGGTACTACTCGGCGGGCTTGTGCGTGTCCCGCGTGTCCCGCGTGTCCTGCGTGTGCGGCGTGTGCGGCGTGTGCGGTGTGGGTGTGCGGGCATGCGAGTGTTGGCAGGGAACGTCCGGTAGAAAGGGGACGGTAGTGGAGCAGGGGCGGAACGTGTGGCCGCGGTTGCGGGTCGACGACTGGAGCGACACGCGCGACACGTTGCACATGTGGACGCAGATCGTCGGGAAGGTGCGGCTCGCGCACGCGCCGCTGGTGAACCACTGGTGGCAGGTGACGCTGTACGTCAGCCCGCGCGGCCTGACCACCTCGGCCGTCCCGTACGGGGACGGGGCGTTCGACATCGAGTTCGACTTCGTCGATCACCGGCTGAACATCCGGGCCAGCGACGGTGGTGTGCGCGGGTTCGGGTTGAAGCCCATGCCGGTCGCCGAGTTCTACGACCAGACGATGCGCGCCCTGGGCGAACTCGGGATTGAGACGTCCATCCAGGCGCGTCCGAACGAGGTCGACCCGTCGATCCCGTTCGCGGACGACGATCAGCACGCCTCGTACGACCCCGAGGCGGCGCACCTGTTCTGGCGGCAGCTGCTTCAGGCTTCACGGGTGATGGGCGGGTTCCGGGCGCGTTTCGTCGGCAAGGTCAGTCCCGTGCATGTCTTCTGGGGCGCGATGGACATGGCCTGCACACGCTTCTCTGGACGAACCGCACCCCGGCACCCGGGCGGCGCCCCCAACTGCGGTGACTGGGTGATGGAGGAGGGCTACTCCCAGGAGCTCAGCAGTTGCGGATTCTGGCCGGGCGGGGGTGAGGAGGGCGCCTTCTACGCCTACGCGTACCCGGAGCCGGACGGGTTCGCCGACCGTCCGGTGGGGCCGTCCGGTGCCTTCTACAGCCGTGAGAACGGGCAGTTCCTGCTGCCGTACGAGGCGGTGCGCACGGCCGATCGTCCCGATGAGGCGCTGCTCGAATTCCTGCAGGGCACCTATGAGGCGGCGGCCGACCTCGGGGGCTGGGACCGGTCCGCGCTGGAGGCCGACCCGGCCAGGTGGTCCCACAAGTCGAACCGGAACCGGCAGGAACGCCTGACGTCCACAGACTGAACGCCCCGGACGCCCCGGACGCCCGTCAGTCCGGCTGGCCGTTGGCGTTGCCGGGTCCGCCGCCACCGGTGGAACCGGTGGTCGGCGGGGCCTGGTTGGTCGTGGTTCCGCCTCCCGACATGGTGCCGCCCGGCTCGGCCGCGCTCTTCGGCGGTTCCGTGCCGTTGTTGCCGCCCGTGCCGCGCGGGGGTGTCGGGGTGTGCCTCGGCGGCCGGGTCCGGGGGCCCCTGGTCTGCTCCTTCTGCTGGCC
>JBOHBY010001218.1:0-2788 GCA_050698635.1 Spirillospora sp. | reverse complement strand
GCAGCGGATGGAAGCCCGAGCACTCGTCATGGATCAGCCCGGGAAGGGTGAGCTCGCTCGACCGCGTCCCGCCGCCAAGGGTGGCGGCTGCCTCGATCACCGTGACGCGCACTCCGGCGGCGGCGAGCGTGAGCGCCGCCGCGAGCCCGTTGGGCCCGCTGCCCACCACGACCGCGCTGGTCATGCGGCCCTCCGCCTCGTACAGGGTGTCTTACCCGGACCCGTCCAGCCTAGGGTGCTGTCAACACGATCGATCTTGAGGGGCGGCACGGGCATGACGGCGGAGACTTTCCGGATCGCGGGCGAGCGGAGCGTGCGGCGGCTCGGGTTCGGGGCGATGCACCTGCCGACCGAGCCCCGGGACGCCCGCGAGGGCGCGAAGGCGGTGGCCAGGCGGGCGGTCGAGCTGGGCGTCACGCTGATCGACACCGCGCACCTGTACGGGTGGGGCGCCAACGAGGAGCTGCTCGCCGAGGCGCTGCACCCCTACACGGACGAGCTGCTCATCGCCACGAAGGTCGGCGTCGCGCCACCGGACCCGCCCCGCGAGGCCGAGATCTGCGGACGTCCGGAGCTGCTCCGCGACCAGGTCGAGCAGGGCCTGCGGCGGCTGCGCGTCGAGCGGCTCGAACTGCTCCAGCTGCATCGCGTCGACCCGGAGGTGCCGCTGGCCGACCAGGTGGGCGCGCTCCGCGAGCTGCAAGCCCAGGGAAAGATCGGCCACATCGGGCTGTCGGAGGTCACCGTCGACCAGCTCGCCCAGGCGCGGGAGATCGTCGACGTCGCGAGCGTGCAGAACCGCTACAGCGTGCTCGATCGGGAGCACGAGGCCGTCCTCGACGCCTGCACGGAGGCGGGGATCGCCTTCCTGCCCTGGCGGCCCGTGCATCCCGCCGCGTCGAAGGGGACGGACGAGATCGCCGCCGTCGCCGCCGAGACCGGCGCCACCGCAGCACAGGTCGCGCTGGCCTGGCTGCTCGGCCGCTCACCGGTCGTCCTGCCGATCCCCGGCACCGCCTCGATCGCCCACCTGGAGGAGAACGTCGCCGCCGCGGGCCTGCGCCTGACGGGCGACCAGCGCCGCCGTCTCGACCGGAGTACGCTCGCCTGACAATGATCTTGGAAATTAGAGCATGTAGCGGAAAGGCCAATTCGTGACCGGCAACACCACCCCCCACCGGCCGGCGGACGTGAACTCCGCCGTTCCGCACACGGCGCGAGTATGGAACTACTGGCTGGGCGGAAAGGACAACTACATCGTCGACCGGGAGCTGGGCGACCAGATCCAGGAGGTCCTTCCCGACATCGTCGCCTCGGCGCGCGCCGACCGGGGATTTCTCGGACGCGCCGTCACCCACCTGGCCGGGGACGCCGGAATCCGGCAGTTCCTGGACCTCGGTACCGGGCTGCCCACCGCGGGCAACACCCACGAGATCGCGCAGGCGATCGCGCCCGAGAGCCGCATCGTCTACGTCGACAACGATCCGCTGGTGCTGCGGCACGCGCAGGCCCTGCTGACGTCCACGCCCGAGGGCGCGACCGACTACATCCAGGCCGACGCCCGGGAGCCGGACGCCATCCTGGAGCAGGCCGCCGCGACGCTCGACTTCACCCGGCCTGTGGCGATCATGATGCTGGGGATCCTGAACTTCGTGGTCGACGACGCGCAGGCGCGCGAAGTCGTCGACAAACTGCTCTCCGCCGTGCCGTCGGGCAGTTTTCTGGCGGTCGCGCACCCCACCGGGGAAGTCAACGGCGACGCCGCCCAGCAGGCCGTCGACATGAGCAACCAGGCCGGGGTGGCGCCGATGCGCCTGCGCGGCGGAACGGAATTGGAACGTTTCTTTGACGGCTTGGAACTGCTGGAACCGGGGGTCGTGTCGTGCTCGCTGTGGCGTCCGCCCGCCAGCGACATCGGTGGCGCGCCGCGTCCCGTGTACCAGTTCTGCGGTCTCGGCAGAAAAGCGTAGGCGTAGGCGCAGCCAGGAAAGCGCTGACCCGCCGGCCGGGATGGGAAGGTGTCCCGGCCGGCACGCCGGATCGACCAACGAACCTCCGCCGGTCAACTACGCCCCCGCGCCAGTTGGCTTCACGACGGAGAATCGCTCACCGTGCCCCGCACCACCGTGATGCGGCGCTTCTCTGAAGCTACCGAGCGGGGGCTAACCGATCGCTAACCGGACGGCCGGTAGGTGACCCGGATCCGTTAGCCGATCATGTCCTGGGAGGTCAGCCGCTCCTCGACGGACGAGTGCCCGGCGGCGTCGCCGATCCGGTCGAAGAGTTCGCGCGCCTCCGTCCAACTCGCGCGGGCGGCCTCGTGGTCGCAGGCGGTGGAGTGCGCGTCGCCGAGGGTGCGCAGGGCACGGGCGAGGAACGGGATCCAGCCGCGGGTGCGCCAGACCTGCACCGACCGTTCGAGGCAGGCGACGGCCTCCGGCACGGCGCCCTCCGCGAGGTTGAGCTCGCCGAGGACGCCCAGCCCGTCGGCGAGATGGTGACGGAAGTTGCCCTCCCGGCTGTAGGTCAGCGCCACCTCGATGGTCGACCTGGCGCGGCCGTCGCCGGTCGCGGCGAACAGCTTGGCGAGGTACAGCAGCGAGAACGTCTCCAGGTAGCGGTCCCCGAGGTTGCGCGCCATCAGGACGGACTCGTCCAGCAGCTCCCGGCCCGCGTCGATGTCACCGCACAGCGCGCGGGCCGCGCCGAGGAACTGCGTGATCGTCGCGGTGAGGCGCGGGTTGCCGAGCCCCTCCGCGACCGCCCGCGCCTCCACGAGGCATTCGAG
>JBOHBY010001217.1:0-2188 GCA_050698635.1 Spirillospora sp. | reverse complement strand
ACCCCGGGGTCCGGGCGATCGTGCTGACGGGCGCGGGCGGGACGTTCTCGGCGGGCGGCGACGTCCGGTCCATGGACGGCGCCCGGCCGGACGAGGTGAAGGCCAGGCTCGCGCCGCTGCACGAGGCCGTCCAGATCATCGCGACCTGCGCGACGCCCGTGATCGCGGCCGTGGAGGGCGCCGCCGCCGGGCTCGGCGTCTCGCTCGCGGCCGTCTGCGACCACGTCGTCGCCGCCGAGGACGCCCGCTTCGTCGCCGGGTTCGGCAAGGTCGGGCTCGTCCCCGACGGCGGCCTGCTCTGGACGCTCCCGCAACGCGTCGGCATCGGCCGCGCGAAGGAGATGCTCGTCTTCGGCCGGACGGTCCCCGCCCCCCGCGCCGTCGAGATCGGGCTCGCCGACTCGCTCGTCCCGTCCGGCAAGGCCCTGGACGCCGCCCTCGACCTCGCCGCCGAGGCCGCCGCCCTCGCCCCGCTGTCGGTCGCCGCCGCCAAACGGCTGCTTGCCCGTCCCGGCGACGACCTGGCACGGCTCCTTGAATCCGAGGGCGAGGCGCAGGCCGAGCTGTTCGGCACCGCCGACTTCGCCGAGGGCCGCGCCGCGTTCGCCGAACGCCGCCCGCCCCGCTTCGAGGGCCGCTGACAGTGGGCGCGGGAGGCAGGCTGCGGCAGACCAGACCGCGGCTTCTACCAGATGGTGACTCCTCCGCTCCCTGAAGGAAGCGGCTTCTCGCTAAGCCGCTTGCGTGGCGTCGCGAAGGGCAAGCCCTGCCCTGAGGATGTTGATCGCCGCGTTCACGTCGGCGTGCGCGGTATGCCCGCACGCCGTGCAGGCGAACTGGGCCTGGGTGACGCGGTTCTCCTGCGCACAGTGCCCGCATCGGGCGCAGGTGCGGGAGGTGCCGGCGGGGTTCACCGCGATCAGCTCTCGACCGGCGCTTTCAGCCTTGTGCGCGAGCACACGCAGGAACACCCCCCAACCCGCGTCCAGAATGCTGCGGTTCAGCCCGGACTTCTGCGCGACGCCGCGCCCCGGCCGCTCGACCGTGCCGGACGCCGAACGGGTCATGTTCGCAACCGACAGGTCCTCGTGCGCGATCACCCCGTACGCGCGGACCAGCGCGAGCGCGGCCTTGTGCGCGCGGTCCAGGCGCTGACGGCGGACCTTGGCATGCAGGGCAGCGACCCGCGCCACCGCTTTGCGGCGCCGCTCGGAGCCGCGCGTCTTCCTTGCGAGGTCCCGCTGGGCGTCAGTCAGACGCTCGGCGAATGCCTCCAGGTGGCGGGGGTTGGCCAGATGCTCTCCGTCGCTGGTGGTGACCAGCGAGGCGACACCCAGGTCGATCCCGGCGGCCGCACCCGTGGCGGCGAGCGGCTCGGCGGGCACCTCATCGCACGACAGCACCACGAACCAGCGCGAACCTTCCCACTTGATGCCGATCGTCTTCACGATGCCTTTGACCGGCCGGTGCCGGTGCACCCGGACGTGCCCGGCCCCTTGGAGCCGCACGAAGGTGGCCGAGGGGTGCTCGGGCTGGGCGTCCCACCGGCAGCCGTCACCATCCTTGGGCCAGGTCACCGTGTCGAACCGGCCGCGCCCCTTGAACCGCGGGAAACCCGGGGCGCGGCCCTGCCGGACCCGTGTGAAGAACGCCGCGAACGCCTTGTCCAACCGGCGGAGTGTGGCCTGCTGGGAGGAGAACGACCAACGCGCCTGCCCACCGGGGTCATCGGCCCGGATGTGCTTCAGCTCGGCCGACTGATCCCCATACCGGACGCTGACCCCGGCGTGGCAGTAGGCGGTACGACGGTGATCCAACGCCGCATTGTAGAGCTGGCGATGGTCTTCCAAACACGCGGCCAGCGCGGCGGCCTGCCTGCTGGTAGGCCGGAGCAGGAACTTGAACGACCTGCGCACGTCCACCCCCTCTGCCAGCACCGGACCACCCAACGCTATCGACCGGCACCGACAGAAACCGACGGGAGGGAGCGCGGATTCCTCCGTCGGCTGACCGCCCAGCTTATGGTGCTACCGCCTGGCTGGAGGGTTGATGCCGCGATCGGGAAGGACGGGCGGCGGTGGATATCGTGGCGGTATGGCCAGCCTCACGCCCGCCGCCGTCCCCGGCCGCCACCGCGACGAGCTCCGCGACTTCCTGCGGACCCGCCGCGCCCGGCTCACGCCCGCCG
>JBOHBY010001216.1:0-10147 GCA_050698635.1 Spirillospora sp. | reverse complement strand
GGCTGGAGGCGACCGGCGCGATCCAGCTCCGGCACGGCTCGGGCATCTACGTCGGCAACGACCTCGAACGCGTCGTCATCGCCAACCCCAACGTCCGCACGCTGGAGAGCGCCCGGCTCCTCCAGCTCCTGGACGCCCGGCTGCTCATCGAACCCCCGCTCGCCGGACGGGCCGCGCGCCTGTCCGGGCCCGCCGACATCGACCTGCTCCGCGCCATCCTCGACCAGGCGGGCGCGGACCTGGCCGGTAAGGCCCACGAGGCCCACCGGGCCGACGAGGCCGACGCCCGGCTGCACAAGGCCAACATGTCCTTCCACCGCGAGGTCGCCGGCGTCGCGGGCAACTCCGTCCTCTGCGAGGTCATCGACTCGCTGCTGAAGGTGCACGCGTCCGAGCAGCGGGAGATACAACGCATCTTCGACGACCGCACCCGCGACTTCGAGGAGCACAGGTCGATCCTGGTGGCCATCGAGGCCGGCGACGAGCGGGAGGCCGAGTCGCTGATGCGGGCCCACCTCGCCGACGTCAAGCACGTGATCGAGCAGCGCATCACCTGACCAGCGCATACCCTGCCGCCCGGCGGAAAGTCGCCGGGCGGTCAGTTCACTCATCCCGCACGACCTTCGAACCCACCCCGATCGGGCACCCCGATGAAGGAGGCTCACCATGTTGTCGTCCAAGCGACTGCGGGTGACCGCGCTCACCGCGAGCGCGCTGCTGCTCGCCGCCGGCTGCGGTTCCGGCGACTCCGGCGACTCCGGCGGCGGCAAGACCGAGCTGAAGCTCTACAACGACAAGGGCGCCTGGAAGCCGTTCTTCGAGCAGATGGCGACGCTCGGCAAGCAGCAGACCGGCCTCGACATGAAACCCGTCGGCTACACCGACGAGCCGAGCTACACGGCGTTCATCAAGACCTCGTTCCGCACCAAGGTCAAGCCTGACCTGTTCACCTGGTCGACCGGCGGGCGCCTTGAGGAGATCGTCAAGCAGAACCAGGTCGCCGAGACGACCCAGCTGTGGCAGGACGCCGTCAAGAGCGGCGACCTCACCGACGAGCTGAAGAAGTACTACACCGTCGGCGGCAAGCAGTACTGCGTCCCGCTGAACACCGGCTACTGGGGCATGTTCTACAACAAGAAGATCTTCGCGAAGTACAACCTGAAGCCGCCGGCGACGTGGGCGGAGCTGGAGAAGACCGCGCAGACGCTGAAGTCGAAGGGCCAGGTGCCCTTCCACCACACCACGCCGACGTCGCTGTTCTCCTTCGCCTGGTTCGAGCAGATCCTCGCCGGGACCGACCCCGACCTGTACGAGCGGCTCTCGACGGGCCAGGCGTCCTACACCGACCCCGGCGTCGTCAAGACCATGGAACGCTGGAAGACGATGATCGACTCCGGCTGGTTCAGCAAGCCGGGCGACAAGGCCGACCCCGCCGACCACTTCAAGTCCGGCAAGGCCGCGATGGTCGTCAACGGGACGTGGTTCAACACGAGCATGACCCAGCGCGGCCTCAAGCAGGGCACCGACTACGGGTTCTTCTTCATCCCGAACGTCGACCCGGCGCTGCCGAAGCGGTCGGTGGTCTTCGAGAGCGGGCCGCTGTGCTCGCTGCGCAAGGCGCCCGACAACGAGGCCAGCGCCAAGTACCTCAAGTGGTGGATCACGCCGGCCGCGCAGGAGAAGTGGGCCAACGAGCGCGGCGACGTGTCCGGCAACCCGAAGGTGAAGGTCGCCGACCCCGAGCTGGACAAGGTCACCAAGGAGGCCGCGTCGCAGCAGAACCGGCTCATCCTGCGCTACTTCGAGGCGGCGCCGGCGCCCGTCCTCACCGAGGCGCTCAGCGGGTTCGACAAGTTCCTCAACAAGCCCGGTTCGTACATGGACGTCCTCAAGAGCATCCAGAAGGTGAACGAGGACTACTGGAAGAACAACAAGGCCGGAAGCTAGGCCCTTTCTATGAGCACGCAGAAGGCCACTGCTGACCGCCCCAAGACGGCGGTGAGCGGACGCACTCCGGACAAGGGCCGTCGCCTTCCCCGCGCAGGCGGCAGGGGAGGCGGCGGCCGGTCAGGGAAGGGGTTCGCGCTGCACGGACGGTTCCGGCACGTCTACGTCTCGCCGGCCGTCCTGTTCGTCGCCGTCCTGCTCTACCTGCCGTTCCTGTGGACGGCGTACCTGAGCTTCACCACCTACGACGGGCTCGCCTCACCCGAGTTCACCGGGCTGGACAACTACCGGCGCCTGCTGGAGGACGACGCGCTCGTCACGTCGATCCGCAACACGCTGCTGTGGGTCGTCGGGACCGTCGCCCTCCCGGTGGGGCTCGGGCTGCTCGTCGCCGTCCTGTCGTACGACCTCAAACGCGGATCGTGGTTCCGGCTGCCGTTCCTGCTCCCGTACGCGATGTCCGGCGCGGGCCTCGGCGTCATCTGGGGCTTCATCCTCCAACCGGACGGCATGGCGAACCAGATCCTGACGTTCTTCGGCATGCCGGGCGGTGACACCGCCTTCCTCCAGGACGGCCCCCGCAACACCATCGCGATGATCGTCGTGTGGACGTGGCAGCAGCTCGGCGTCAACATGCTGCTCTTCGTCGTCGGCCTCCAGTCGATCCCGAGGGCGCCGATCGAGGCGGCCCGCATCGACGGCGCGTCGGGCTGGTCGATGTTCCGGCACGTCATCTGGCCGCTGATGCGCCCGATCACCACGGTCGTGTTCGGCCTCGCGCTCGTCGCCGGGCTGAAGAACTTCGACATCGTGTGGGTGATGACGCAGGGCGGGCCGGGCCGCTCGTCCGAGACGCTCGCCGTGACCATGTACCGGGACGTGTTCGTCGCCAACGAGTACGGCTACGGCTCGTCGGTCGCGGTGCTGCTCACCACCGTCACCGGCCTGGCCTCCTACATCTATCTGCGCCGCCAGGTGGGAAGGGAGTCGTGATGAACATGCGGTCGCTGAGCCTGAACGTCCGGCGGGTCGTGCTGGCCCTGCTGGGCGTGGTGTGGCTGTTCCCGACGTATCTGATCATCGCGAACGCGGTCCGTCCGTCGGACGACTACGACCCGTCGGACGCGGTGAAGCCGCCCTCGTCGGTCGGCCTGTTCGACAACATCTCGCAGGCCTGGGACCGCACCGCCGTCGGCGACACGCTGCTGAGCACCCTGCTCTACAGCGTCGCGGCCCCGGCGGTCGCCGTCCTGCTCGGCGCGCTCGCCGGATACGCGATCGTCGTGCTGCGCCTGCGACACGGCTTCCTCTGGTTCATCGTGATCTTCGCCGGGACGGTCGTGCCGTTCCAGATGCTGCTGATCCCGTTGTTCGTCGGGTACAGCGAGGTGTCGCTGTACGACAACCAGCTCGGCCTGATCCTGATCTACTCGGCGGTCAACGTGCCGCTCGCGGCGCTGGTGATGCGCAACTTCTTCGGCAACGTCGCCGTGTCGATCTTCGAGGCGGCGCGGCTGGACGGCGCGTCCACGTTCCGGATCTTCTGGCGGATCTACCTGCCGCTGTCGTCGGCGGCGCTGGCCGCCGTGTTCATCCTGGAGTTCACGTTCGTGTGGAACGACCTGCTGTTCGGGCTCACGCTCTCGCAGTCGGAGTCGGTCCGTCCGGTGTGGGCGGAGCTGTCCGCGCTCACCACCGACGTGTACGCCGGGACGCCCGTGCCGATCGCCCTGGCCGCCGGTCTGGTCGTGTCGCTGCCGACCGTCGTCCTGTTCCTCGCGACGCAGCGCCTGTTCACCCGTGGTTTGACACTCGCCCAGTTCTGAAGCTCCCGAGAAGCTCCCTAGAGAGAGATTGACGCATAGAGATGACGAGTCGCCTGCTTCAGGCGAGCCTCGGCTCGCCCGACTATGACGGGATCCGCGACGCGCTGCGCCGCGACACCTCCACCGAGGTGCTGGCGGTGCGCGGGCTGTCGGTCCGCGCCGCGGTGCTGCCGCTGTTCAAGCGCGACGAGGACGGTGAGCTGCGGCAGGCCGTCCGGTTGACACTGACCGGCGGCGTTGGCGGTGGCGGCACCGGCCGGGTGGACGTCGCGCTCAAGGACGGTGACGCCGTCGTCGCCGACGGGTCCGCCTCCGGGGGCGAGACGATCACGCTGCTCGTGCCCGAGGTCGACGGCCCCCGCCGCCTCACCCTGGAGGTCCGGGACACCGGCGGGCTCGTCGGGGCCGCGCCTCTCGACGTCGTCCCGCAGCGCAAGTGGAACGTGTTCGTCGTCCACCACTCGCACCTGGACATCGGCTACACCGACACGCAGGGCACCGTCCTGCGCCACCACCTCGACTACCTCGACGCGGCGCTGCGCCTCGCGCGGGAGACCGACGGACGCCCGGACGACGCGCGTTTCCGCTGGTCGGTGGAGTCGTCGCTGCCCGCGCTGCGGTGGCTGTCGACCCGTCCTGACGACCAGGTCGCCGAGTTCACCGAGCGCGTCCGGGCCGGGAACGTCGAGGTCACCGCGTTTCCGATGCAGTTGCACACGGAGGCGTGCTCGACGGAGGAGCTGTACCGGCAGCTCCGTTTCGTCGAGCATCTGCGGCGGACGTACGGCATCGAGGTCCGGTCGGCGATGCACACCGACATTCCGGGCGCCGTCGTCGGGACGGTCGACGCGCTGAACGCGGCGGGCGTCCGGTATCTGGCGGCCGCGCACAACTGGGCCGGACGATCCGTCCCGTACATCACGGGCGGTGACAAGCTCGCCCGGCCGTTCCGGTGGCGGTCGCCGGGCGGCGGTGAGTTGATCGTCTGGTTCACCGACACACCGCACGGCATGGCCTACATGGAGGGCAACACGGTCGGGCTCGTCGACGGCTACGACCTCGCCGAGGATCTGCTGCCCCGCTACCTCGGGTCCCTCGCCGACCGTCCCTACCCGTACGGGCCCGGGACGTTCGGCTGGTACGCCGCGCCCGGCCAGGTCGGCGCGGCCAAGGACCCCGACTTCCTGGACGCCGTCCACCTGCGCGTCCAGGGTGCGCATGCCGACAACGCCGGGCCGTCGATCGTCCCGGCCGACATCGCGCACCGCTGGAACGAGACGTGGGCGTACCCGCGGCTGCGGATGGCGACCAACGCCGACTTCTTCGAGTACGTCGAGGAGCACCACGGCGACCGGCTCCAGACCCACGAGGGCGACTGGACCGACTGGTGGGCCGACGGCCTCGGCTCCGGCGCCCGTCCGCTGGGCTATGTCCGGCGGGCGCAGAACGTCCTGCGGTCGGCGGAGACGCTGCACGCCCTCGCCGACGAGCGCAGCGGCGACCGCACCGGCGACCGCACCGGCGCTTCCCGGTCAGCCAGCAGGGCGATCGACGAGGCCTACGACCGGGCCGCGCTGTTCGACGAGCACACCTGGGGCGCCGCCAACCCGTGGGAGGACGCGGAGGAGGGCGGCGACTCCGGCGGCCTCCAGTGGACCCGCAAGTCCCAGGTCGGCTACCAGGCCCACGACGACGCGCTCGACCTGCTCCAGGCCGGGGCCCGGCGGCTCGGCGCGACGTTCGGCGCCGCGCCGGACGCGCTCGCCTCGTTCCTCGTCGTCAACCCCGGCACGGCGGCCCGCACCGACCTGGCCCGCGCGTTCCTGCCCCGCGACATCGTCGCCGTCGACGTCCCGATCACGCTCGTCGACGCCCGCACCGGCGAGCCCGTCCCGCACCGGGAGGAGGAGGTCGACCCGGACGAGTGGCCGACCCGCCCCATCGGCCGCCACCTGGAGGCCGTCCTCCCGGACGTCCCCGGCCACGGGCACGTCAGGGTCGACGTCGTCCGCGCCGCGTCGCCCGCGCCCGAACCCGAGGACCTCGGCACCGGCGCGACGATCGAGAACGAGCACTACCGCGTCACGTTCGACCTCAAGGAAGGGCACATCGGCTCAGTCTTCGACAAGGCCGCGGGCCGGGAGCTGGTGAACGCCGACGCGGTCGCCGGGTTCGGGCAGTACGTGTACGACCGGTACGCGACCGCTCCGCACTTCAACCACATGTCCGGGCACATGCTCGTCCACGACAAGACGATGCTAGGCGACCGTGCCGTCGCGACCCACGCGACCGTCACCCGCGCCGAACGCACCCCGGCGGGGGAGCGGCTCGTCATCGAGCAGCACGGCAAGGGCGTCGACTGGCTCCGCACCACCATCGACCTGTACGCGGGCGTGCCGCGCGTTGACGTCCGCTACCAGCTCGGCAAGCAGCCGACCGCGGCGAAGGAGGCGGTGTTCTTCGCGTTCCCGTTCGCCGTGGACGGGCCGCCCGCGTCCTGGGAGCTGACCGGCGGCGTCGGCGGAACCGGCGTCCCGAGCGTGCCGGGCTCGGCGGAGCACATGCGCCCGATCCGGCACTGGGTCGCCTTCGAAGACCCCGAACTGACCGTCGCGTGGGCGACACTGGAGGCGCCGCTCGTCCAGTTCGGCTCCATCCACATGCCCTACGCGCCGTTCCCGCCGACGCTCGACAACGAGGACGGCACCGTCTACTCCTGGGCGCTCAACAACATCTGGGACACCAACTTCCCGTCCCAGCAGCAGGGCGAGACGACGTTCCGGTACGCGCTCGCGTCCGGCGAAGCCGGGTCGGGCCGCAGGCTAGGAGCCCGCACCGCCGCCGGGCTCACCGACCCGTTCGTCGCGACCCTCGCCACCGGCGAGGAACCGGCCGCCGACGCCGGGACGTTCCTGCGCGTCGACGACCCGGACGTCCTGATCACCTCGGTCGGCCGCGCCCGCGACGGCGACGGCCTGGCCGTCCGGCTCCAGTCGCTCGCCGCCGGACCCGTGGAGACGAGCCTGCACGTGCCGGGGGCCACGAGCGCCCTGCTGAGCGGCGGGCTTGAGCGTGACCCGGCGACGGAACTCCCCGTCCGGGACGGCACCATGACGGTCCGGCTGCCCGCGTGCGGCGTCGTGACCGTCACGGTTCGGCGCTGAGCACAGATCGGGGACCCATGAAGATCACAGGTATCCGCGCCACCACGGTCACCGTGCCGCTGGAGGCGCCGCTCCTGCACAGCAACGGCGCCCACTGGGGCCGCTTCGTCCGCACGATCGTCGAGGTCGAGGCCGACAACGGCCTCGTCGGGCTCGGTGAGATGGGCGGCGGTGGGCAGAGCGCCGAGGCCGCGTTCCTCGCCCTGGCGCCGCATCTGGAGGGGCACGACCCGTTCGAGCTGGAGGCGCTCCGCTTCAAGATCGCCAACCCGACGGCGAGCCTCTACAACAACCGGACGCAGATCCTCGCCGCGATCGAGTTCGCCTGCCTGGACCTCGTCGGCCAGCACCTCGGCGTCCCGGTGTACGACCTGCTCGGCGGGCGCATCCGCGACTCCGTCCCGTTCGCGTCCTACCTGTTCTACCGCTATCCAGGCGCCGGGGGCTCACCAGAGGTCCGCACCCCCGACCAGCTCGTCGAGCACGCCCGCGCGCTCAAGGACGCGCACGGGTTCACCGTCCACAAACTCAAGGGCGGCGTGTTCCCGCCGGGCCACGAACTCGACTGCTACAAGGCCCTCGCCGACGCGTTCCCCGGCGACCGCTTCCGCTACGACCCGAACTCCGTCCTCTCCCTGGAGGAGGGCCTCAGGTTCGGCAAGGCCATCGAAGACCTAGACAACGACTACCTCGAAGACCCCGTCCTTGGGCTTGAGGGGCTCCGGCTCGTCCGCGAACGCGTGAACGTGCCGCTCGCCACCAACACCGTCGTCGTCAACTTCGAGCAGCTCGCCGCGAACGTGCTGCGTCGCGGCGCGGACGTCGTCCTGCTCGACACGACGTTCTGGGGCGGCATCCGGCCCTGCGTGAAGGCCGCCGCCGTCTGCGAGACGTTCCAGATCGGCGTGGCGGTGCACTCGTCCGGCGAACTCGGCATCCAGCTCGCCACGATGCTGCACCTCGGCGCAATCCTGCCCAACCTCACCTACGCCGCCGACGCGCACTACCACCACCTCACCGACGACGTCATCGAAGGCGGCCCGATGCGCTACACCGACGGGCGCATACCCGTCCCGACCGGCCCTGGCCTGGGCGTCCGCCTCGACCGCGACAAGCTCGCCGAATACGCCGAGCTCTACAAGGAACTAGGCGGCTACCCCTACGACCGCGACCCCGGACGCCCCGGCTGGTACCCGATCGTCCCCAACGACCGGTGGGCCGACCCCGCCGTCCCACTCGCACCCCTCGAATAACCTGCACGGGTGATCCGACTCGCGAAGCCCGACGACGTCCCCGACATCCTGCGGCTGATCCACGCGCTCGCCGAATACGAGCGCGCAGCGCACGAGGTGGAGGCCACCGAAGACCAGCTGCACGCCAGCCTCTTCGGCCCGGACCCGAAGGTCTTCGCCCACGTGGCCGAGCACGAGGGCCGCGTCGCCGGGTTCGCCGTCTGGTTCCTCAGCTACTCCACCTGGAACGGCACGCACGGCATCTACCTGGAGGACCTGTTCGTCGACCCGGGCGTCCGCGGTCACGGGTACGGCAAGGCGCTCCTCACCGAGCTGACCCGGATCGCGGACGAGCGAGGCTACGGCCGCGTCGAATGGGCCGTCCTCGACTGGAACCGCCCGGCCATCGACTTCTACGAGTCAATGGGCGCCCGCCCCCAGGACGAGTGGACGACCTACCGCCTCACCGGCGACGCCCTCACCAAGTCCGCCGGACGCTAGGTCCCGCCGTCCCCGCACACCGGGCACGGCACCTCCGCATAGGTGCCCTCGGCCACGACCACCCCATCGCCAAGGCACCGCTTGCAGAGCCCCGAACTCCGCACCGCCGGATGCTCCCACACGGGCGGAAGCGGCCCATTCGCCTGGGCGTCGTAAAGCCCGCCGCCTTCAGGAGCCTTCCGCGGCCCACCGTCCTCGGCCCGGCGCCCACCGCCGACGACCTTGCGGCCATGGCAGAACATGCACATCAGTTGGAGCGGACCCAGGCGCTGTTCACCCGTCCCGCCGCACTCAGGGCATTCGATCTCGTCGCTCACACGCACCGCCGCGTTCGCAGTCCGCGCCGGGCACGAGCTGCCCGGACATCCCACTAGAAGTTTGACCCGCGCACGCCCCACCCGGCAACGCCCTTTCGCCCCCGAATAACGCGCATCGTCCGCGCGGACATGGCTGAGGCCCGGCCCACCGCGGGCCGGGCCTCGACATCTATGCCGGATCTAAGCCGGTCAGCCCTGCTTGGTCTCCCAGAAGATCTTGTCGATCTCGGCGATCTTGGCGAGCAGTTGCTCCGCGACGCCGACGTCCATGCTGCCCTTGGTCCCGGTGGCGCCGGCGAGCTTGGTGGCCTCGTTGAACAGCTGGTGGAGCTGCGGGTACTTCTCGAAGTGCGGCGGCTTGAAGTAGTCGGTCCACAGCACCCACAGGTGCTCCTTGACCAGCTGGGAACGCTGCTCCTTGATCAGGATCGCCCGGGCACGGAACTCCGGGTCCTCGTTGGCCGCGTACTTCTCGGCGATCGCCTTGACCGACTCGGCCTCGATCCGGGCCTGCGCCGGGTCGTAGACGCCGCACGGCAGGTCGCAGTGCGCGGACACCGTTGTCTTCGGGCGCAGAAGCTTGAGCAACACCTGCGATTCCCTTCCCTCGTTGCGGATCATGCTCAGGTCATCGACATTACTCTTGTGCCCGTGGGCCCGTCCGGCCAGGGCGCTCGGTATTTCGGCCTAAGCCCCCGGCCGCGGCGCGGCCCGGAACCCTTCCAGCCATGTTCATGACCGCCGTCCCGTGATCTATGCGGGTGGACGAGGAGGACCATGCGGATCCGGACGGCGCGTCACCTGGCGATCTTGAGCCTGGCCGGCGCGGCGGCACTCACCCTCGCCACCGCCCGCGGACGCCTGCGCACCGTCGAGGTCACCGGCGACTCGATGCTCCCGGCCCTGAAATCAGGCGACTGGCTCCTGGTCCGCACCGGAGTCCGTCCCGAGGTCGGCGACATCGTCGTCGCCCGCCACCCCGACCAGCGCGACCTTCTGATCGTCAAACGCGCCGACCACCGCGCCGGCGACGGCTGGTGGCTGGAGAGCGACAACCAGCGCGCCCGAGGCCGCCGCGACAGCTGGGACTTCGGCGCCGTCCCCGACGCCCTCATCATCGGCCGCGCAGTAGCCCGCTACTGGCCCCCACCCCCCACAAC
>JBOHBY010001215.1:0-4929 GCA_050698635.1 Spirillospora sp. | reverse complement strand
GGCACGGGGCGGGTCGGTTCAGCGGGTTGTGGTCGCGACGGGTTCCTCGCTCCTCTCGGTGGGTGCGGCCGGACGCGCCCGGTGGGTGAGCAGGGCCAGCGCGGCGCCGACGACGGCGACGATCGCGGCACCGGTGAAGGCGGCCTGGAAACCGTTGGTCAGGCTCGGCAGGTCGCCCAGCTTGTCCGCGCCCCGCGAGGTGGCGATCGCGGTCATCACGGCCAGCCCGATCGCCGAGCCGACCTGGTAGGTGGTGTTGACGATGCCGGACGCCAGCCCGCCCTGCTCCGGCGCGACGGCGCCGATGGCGGCCATCGTCGCGGGGATGAAGACCAGCGACATGCCGACCGCGGCGATCAGCGAGCCGGGCAGGACGTCGGCGGCGAACGATCCGCCGGGGCTCACGGTGGCCAGCAGGCCCAGCCCGGCGGCGAGGACGGCGAGCCCGGTGACGATGAGCGGCTTGGTGCCGAAGCGGACGATGAGCCGTCCGGTCACGCCGACCATCAGGACCGTCATCAGCGCCGTCATCGGAAGCAGGGCCGCGCCGCTGGGGAACGCCCCGTAGCCGAGGACCTGCTGCAGGTAGAGGTTCAGGAAGTACCACATCGGGATCCACACGGCCCCGAGGACGATCATCGACACGTTCGCGGCGGCGAGGTTGGGCGTCCGCCAGATCGACAGCGGCATCAGCGGGGCGCGCAGCACGCGCTGGATCCCGGTGAAGGCGGCCAGCAGCAGGACGGCCCCGCCCAGTTGCAGCACGGTCGCCGGGTCGTCCCAGCCGCGCTCGGGCGCCTGGACGATCGCGTAGACCGCGAGGCCGAGCCCGGCGGTGACCGCGAGCGCGCCGAGAACGTCCAGGCCCGTCCGGCGGCCCGGAACCGGCGGCAGCAGCGACGGGACCAGCGCCAGCGTGGCCAGCCCGATCGGGATGTAGATGATGAAGATCCAGGGCCAGCTCAGCCACTCGGTGATGACGCCGCCGAGGAACACGCCGGCGGTGCCGCCGGCGGGGGCCGCGGCGCCGTAGAAGGCCATGGCCTTGGCCAGCTCTCTGGGCTGCCCGGAGAACAGGACCATGAGGAGGGTGAGCGCGGCGGGCGCGATGAGCGCGGACCCGACGCCCTGGACGGCGCGTCCGGCGAGCTCGACGGTGGTGCCGTCGGCGGCGGCCGCGATCGCCGATCCGGCGATGAGGACGCCCCATCCGGCGGCGAAGACGCGGCGGGCGCCGAGCAGGTCCGACAGCTTCCCGCCGAGGAGCAGCAGCCCGCCGAACGCGACGACGTAGGCGTTGAAGACCCATTGCAGCCCGCCCTGGCTGAAGCCGAGGTCGCGCTGCATGTCGGGGAGCGCCACGCCGATGATCGAGGTGTCCATGATGACCATGAACTGGGCGGTGGCGAGCACGGCGAGCGCCCACCAGCGCCTGGGGTCGGGAGACATGGGACGTTCCAATCGTCGCTACGGTTACCCCCAGGGGGTACTGATGGCGACGGTAACATATACCCCCTCGGGGTGTATTCCCCGATCTTGGTGATCCGGCCGGATTCTTCGGCCACGAGGGGTGCCGGGATATGCCAGGCTTGGGGGGCCGTAACCCAGCTTGAGGAGAACGTCCCGTGCCGCCTGCCGACCTGCCGGAACGCATCGGCCCGTACCAGGTCGTGGACCGGCTCGGCGAAGGCGGGATGGGCACGGTCTACGCCGGGCTCGACGCGTCGGGACGCAAGGTCGCGCTCAAGGTGATCAGGCGCGAGTACGCCGCCGACCGGCAGTACCGCGCCCGCTTCCAGGCGGAGGTCGCCGCGGCGCAGCGCGTCCGGCCGTTCTGCACGGCGCCCGTCCTGGACGCCGACCCCGGCGCCGACCCGCCCTACCTCGTCACCGAGTTCGTCAACGGCCCGAGCCTGGACGCGGCCGTCGTCAAGGACGGGGCGCTGCGCGGCGCCGACCTGGAGGCCGTCGCGGTCGGGATCGCGACCGCGCTGACCGCCATCCACGACGCGGGCGTCGTCCACCGCGACCTGAAGCCCGCCAACGTGCTGCTGTCGACGTTCGGCCCGCGGGTCATCGACTTCGGCATCGCCCGCTCCATGGACGGGACGCGCCTCACCGCGACGGGCGGCATCGTCGGCACCCCCGCGTTCATGGCCCCCGAGCAACTGGACGGACGCGGCGCCACCCCCGCGTCCGACGTGTTCGCCTGGGGCGCGACCGTCGCGTTCGCCGCCCGCGGCGGGCCGTGCTTCGACGGCAACTCGCTTCCCGCGATCATCCACCAGATCATCAGCGGGGACCCGGACCTCAGCGGCCTGGACGGCACGCTCCTGGACGCCGTCCGCTCGGCGCTCGCCAAGGACCCGGCGCGGCGCCCGTCCGCCCAGGCCCTGCTGGACGGCCTCATCTCCAGCGGCGCCCGCCAACCCGCGCAGACCCCCGCCGCCCAGCCCCAGACGCAGGCCCCGGCGCAGCCCCGGACGCAAGCACCCGCTCAACTGCACGAGTCCGGGATCTTCCACGCTCCGGCTCCGGCGCTCGCCGCGGGGGAGGCGGAGGCGCTGGTCGAGCGGCAGTACCGGCAGGCCGCCCAGGCCGGCGACCCAGCCGCGATGCGCAACCTGGCCGTCCTGCTGAACAGCCAGGGCCGCACGGCCGAGGCGGAGACATGGAACCGGTACGCTGCCGCGATCGCCGCCCGCGGCCCCGCTTACCAGGAGCAGCAACCCACCGGCTATACCGGGTACCAGACGCGGCCGCCGCATCCGGCGTCCGGGCACCAGTACCAGGCCGCCGCGCACCATCCGCAGGGCAAGCCGCCCATGAACAGCCTCGCGATCTACGCGGTGGTCATGGGCGGGGTCGGGCTGATCACGTGCGGGCTGCCGTCCATCCCGGCGATCATCGCGGGGCATCTGGCGTGGGCGCGGCTGCGGCGCTCCGGCGAGCGCGGCCTGGGCCTCGCGGTGACCGGCATCGCGCTCGGCTGGGTCATGGTCGCGTTCTGGGCGCTCGTCGCCTTCGGTGCGGCCCTCCCCGACGACACCTGACACACCACCGGAAAATGCGTTGCACGGGGTTCCGTGCACCTGGCACTGTGAACGACGTCAGCCCGTCAAGGGCGCGAGACTTCTGAGAGGAGGACCGGCCATGGCTCTGGAGCAGTATCGACTTCGACTGCCGTCGGCGTCGCACGCCCGCCCCGGCCGGTATCCCGTCTCCTGACGTTCCCCCGGTCGAGCCGCCGCGAGTGACGCCCGCCCTCGCCAATTCCTTTCTCGCGGCTCTACTCCAATGGCAGAGAGGCCACTTTCAGGAAGTGGATGTTCCGGGTTCGAATCCCGGGAGCCGTACGCATGCCTCCGTAGTCCAACGGCAGAGACGGCAGCATGAGGTGCTGTGCGATGTATCTGGTTGGCCAGGGCTAGCACCGAATCCCTCCGGAGGTACGACGCGGCCAGAACGGTCGTGCATGAGGCGGCGCCGACGTTCGGAGAGTCGGGTCCGGCTGTAACCCGGTTGCCTTTGCGCTGAGTGGGTTCGAATCCCACCCGCCTCACCCATCCTCCGGTGGCCGAGGGTCAGATCTGGCCTTCGGGCTTCTTCGGGATCGTCGCCTCGATCAGCGGGCCGAGCTCGATGAGCACGTCCCCGGCCGGGTTGTACTTGGGCGGGACGGTGACCTCGACGTACGCCTGGCGCGCGACGGCGGTGAAGGTGACCGGGCGGTTCGCCGGCTGCCCGAACCAGTCGATCCTGTTGATCGTCACCAGCTGGGACGTGGGATGCAGCGACGCGGGGCGCGGCACGCCGCAGCGGAGCGCGATCGAGGGCGACCCCCAGGCGGCGGTCAGCGGCGAGCTCGGGGAGGTGTCGCGGCGCGCCTGCCCGTGCACCTTCTCTGGGAGGCGCAGCCCTTCGCAGAGGCGTTGGGTGGCGGCGTCCGGCTGCGGGACGGGCACCTGTACGGCTCCGTCACCGCACGCGGCGGCCAGCAGCGCCAGCCCCGCGATCAGGAACGGCCAAGCCTTGCGCCCGCCGGGGGAACGACCCCCCGGGCCCCCCGGGAACGGCAACTCAGATATGGACGATCGGGCAGGTGAGCGTCCGCGTGATGCCCTCGACCGCCTGGATCTGCGCGACGACGAGCTTGCCGAGCTCGTCGACATTGCGCGCCTCCGCTCGGACGATCACGTCGTAGGGCCCCGTGACGTCCTCCGCCAGAGTGACGCCAGTTATGCCGGAGATCTGGCCTGCCACCTCGGCGGCCTTGCCGACTTCGGTCTGGATGAGGATGTAGGCCTGCACCATCACGTCCTCCCCGGGCGGAGAATCAACCGTCGGACGGTTCACCGTATCGTGTTACGCGCCGCGGCGGGTCGCCGGGGCCGCGCGTGCCCCGTACAGATGGGCACCAGATCATAGGTACCCGGAAAAACGGCGCGGATAGGGCTTATGGGCACGATCGGGGAAGTGGGGGAGTTCGGGCTGATCGCCCGGCTGACCCGGAGGCTGCCGCCGGGGCCGCACGTGCCGCTCGGCCCGGGCGACGACGCGGCCGTGATCGCCGCGCCGGACGGGCGTGTCGTGGCCACCACCGACCTGCTCGTGGAGGGACGGCACTTCCGCCGCGACTGGTCGGGCCCGTACGACATCGGGCGCAAGGCCGCCGCGCAGAACCTCGCCGACGTCGTCGCGATGGGCGCCCGCCCGACGGCGCTGCTCGTCGGGTTCGCGGCCCCGCCCGGCACCGACGCGGCCTGGGCGGAACGGCTCTACGACGGGCTCGCCGACGAATGCGGAGAGGCGGGGGCCTCGGTCGCGGGAGGCGACGTCGTGGGCGCGCCCACCATCACGCTCGCGGTCACCGCGCTCGGCGATCTCGGCGGCGCGGCGCCGCTCACCCGGTCCGGGGCGCGTCCGGGG
>JBOHBY010001214.1:0-5421 GCA_050698635.1 Spirillospora sp. | reverse complement strand
CACGATCGACAAGGGCGAGCCGACCGTGGACCATCCCCAGCCCGGCGAGGTGGTCTGGCGCGACGACGCGGGCGTCACGTGCCGCCGCTGGAACTGGCGGCAGTGCGTCCGCACCCGGCTCACCGAGACCACGAAGAACGGGTTCTTCCTGCTCGAACGCCTTGAGCCGTACCCGATCGAGCGGCTTGAGGAGGCGGGGAACCGGCTCGCCGAGCGACTCCGCGTGATCTCGCCGGACGTCCGGGTGGCGAGCAGGCTGATCGGCGGGCCGTGATGGTCACCGTCCTCGCGCTGGGCGCCGCCCTCGCGTACGGCACGGCCGACTTCCTCGGCGGCGCGGTCGCGCGCAAGTCGTCCGCGCTGCGGGCCCTGACCTGGTGCGTTCCGGCCGGTCTGCTGGTCGTACTGGTGTCCGCGCTGGTCAGCGGCGGTGACGCCGGGCCCGTGCCGATGGCGTGGGGATTCCTGGGCGGCCTCAGCGGCGGCGCCGGACTGATCGCCTTCTACCGGGCGCTCGCCCGCGGGCCGATGAGCGTGGTGGCGCCGGTGTCCGCGCTGGCGGCCGCGATGCTGCCGGTCGCCGTGGGCGTCGTGCGGGGCGAGCGGCTGGACGCGTCCGTCGTCGCCGGCGTCCTGCTGTGCCTCGTCGCGATCGGGCTGGTCAGCATGGAGACCGGAAACGGCGGAAGCACCCCGGCCGCCGACGAGGACGCGCCCGCCTCCGCGGATACATGGCGGCGGCTTCTCGATTCGGGCCCGCTCATGGCCGGGCTGTCCGGTACCTGTTTCGGGGTCTTCTTCGTCATGCTGAAGGCCGCGGGCGACGGCACCGGGCTCTGGCCGATCGTCGGCGCACGCGTCGGCACCCTCACCGTCGTCGTGGTGGCGGTGCTGGTCATGACCGTCCGGGTCGGCGACGGTTTGGGCCCCAAGGTGCCCGGATGGACGCTGATCGGCCTGGCGCTGCTGTCCGGCGTTCTGGACGCTGGCGCGAACGCGCTCTACTACCTCGCCGCCCACAGGGGGATGCTCAGCCTCGCCGCCGTCCTCACGTCCCTCTACCCGGCGATCACCGTGCTGATGGCCAGGATCGCCTACAGCGAGCGGCTTCGCGCCGTCCAACGTGTCGGGATGGCCGTCGCCGTGGCCGGTGTCGCCCTGGTCACCGTCGGCTGACACCCGGACAACGCCCGGACGCGGATCCGGGCGAGGACCCGGACGACGCCTGGACGACGCCTGGACGAAGAAGGCCGCCGACCGGCGTTCATCCGGGTCAGCGGCCTTTCAGGAGCGGTGGTGGTGGGATTCGAACCCACGGAAGCTTGCACTTCACACGCTTTCGAGGCGTGCGCCCTCGTCCACTAGGCGACACCACCGCGGGAGAGCCTACCTGACTCTGCGGTTGGCGAAGAACTCGGTGAGGAGCGCGCCGCACTCGTCCGCCAGGACGCCAGCGTCCACCTCCGGGCGGTGGTTGAGGCGGCGGTCGCGGACCACGTCCCACAGCGATCCGACCGCGCCCGCCTTCGGGTCGACGGCGCCGTACACGACCCGGTCCAGCCGTGCCTGGACGGACGCCCCGGCGCACATCGTGCACGGCTCCAGCGTGACGACCAGCGTGCATCCGGACAGCCGCCACCCTCCGAGGGACGACGCCGCGCCCCGTATCGCGATGATCTCCGCGTGCCCGGTCGGGTCGGCGGAGCCTTCGCGGTCGTTGTGCCCCGTACCGATGACCTGGCCCGACTCGTCCAGGACGACGGCCCCGACCGGGATCTCCCCGCCGTCGAACGCCACCCGCGCCTCCCGCAACGCCAGCCGCATCGCAGGCAGAAACCCCTCGACGACCTCGTCAGTCACGGAGGCGGTCGAATTCCTCGCCGAAGCCGGTGTGCTCGGCGATCGTGAGGAGGGCGTCGCCGGGCAGGGCGCGCTCGCCGATGTCGCCGAGCTGCTTGGCGTCGAGTCCGAGGTCTTCGAGGAGGGCCGGGTCGCCGCCGGCGTCGCCGTCGGGGACCTCGCCGACGAGCTGCTGGAACAGCGAACCGAGCCCGTCCTCGCGGACGGTGGAGACGTAGGCGCGGGGCTCGTCCTCGCCATCCAGCCGGACAACCGCGAACCAGTCGTCGTCCTGCTCGACGAGCAGGACGACGGGATCGCCGTAGGACTCGACGGCCGCCTCGCGCATCAGGTCGGCGACGTCGTCCACGTGTTCGGCCTCGGCGAGCAGCGCCTCGGCGCCGACCCAGCCCTGCGGGGTCTTCGCGAACACGGCGGCGAAAAGAGGCACGTTGTCATTGTGTCCCACGGGGTTGCCCCGCTCACACCCCTTCGGCGGACGCACGGCTCGTCCCCGCCTGGGGTATGGCAACGTTCTACCTACAAACGTGCTCCGGTCATGTAGGTGCAGCCAGGAGTTGCACTGACTTAAGGGTAGTAATACACTCAGCTGCATGAGTCCGACGCGGTTCGATGAGAGTGCTCCTCTCCTTACCAAGGAGGAGACCCTCTGGCTTGAGGCCAACGGGCAGACACTGCACCGTTCGGCGGGCCACATCTTCTTCGAGGAGGACGAGGAGACCGACTTCGTCCTGCTGATCCGCAAGGGCCATGTCATGGTCTCGGCGGGACGGCGGCCCAAGCGCATGATCGCCGTCCGCAGGGCGAACGAGATCGTGGGCGAGATGGCGCCGTTGCGGCGCAAGCCGCGGTCCGCCTCCGTCGAGGCGATCGACGAGGTCGAGGTGCTGCTGATCTCCGCCGCCCGGTGGATCGAGTTCCTGCAGAGCCATCCGCGGGCCGCGCTGGCCCAGCTGGTGGCCAAGGACGAGCGGCTCGAACAGGCCACCCGCAAGATCGCCGAGTCGGAGCTGGCCGTGGAGCGGCGGCTGGCCCTGGCGCTCCTGGAGCTGCTGGAAAGCGGCCTCGGCCAGGACGGCGGTCAGGGCACCGTGCTGCGGATCAGCCAGCAGGACCTGGCCGACTACACCGGCGCCTCGATCGACTCCGTCAAGAAGATCATCCGTACGTTCAAGAACGCGTCGATCGTCAGCTCGGCGCGGCAGAAGACGGTCGTTCTCGATCAAACCGCCCTCCGGGAGATCGCTGCCGGCGAGCGGACGGCTTCGGCCTGAGGGCCAGGGGGCCTGAAGGCCTGAAGGCCAGAAGGCCAGAAGGCCAGAGGGGAGCCAACGCGATGACGAGTGGTAACGGCGCACGCAACGCCGTCCTGAACGATGAGCTGGTCCGCTGGCTGGCCGACCAGCCGTTCGACCACGACGAGTTCGTGATCGTCGGCAGCGCGCCGCTGCTCGCGCACGGTATCGGGAACGGGCTCCTCCGCGATCTGGACGTGGTCGCCTGCGGAACCACCTGGCGCGACGTCTGCGCCAACGGTGAACGGGGAACCGGCACGATCACCGGCGCGCCGCTGGTGTCGTTCTGCGGCGGACGCGTCCACTTCTCCGAGGAATGGTTCGGCCCCAAGAGCACGCGGGAACTGATCGCCGGGGCGGACGTCATCGGCGGGCTGCGTTTCGCGTCCCTGCCCGACGTCCTGGAGTACAAGCGGTTCCTGCGACGGGACAAGGACCTGCGCCACATCAAGGCGCTTGAGAGGTTCCAGAAAAGGTCTGAACCCGTCCTCCGATATGGCGCCGGCATCCCCGCGCCCGCCGCATGAAGCCATCGGCCCACACCAGGAGGTAGGTGATAACGGTGTCGTCCACAACGACGATCGGGCAGGCGGTTCCCTCCCCTGAGCCGGGGACGTTCATGGCGATGCTCACCGCCGCCCAGCACGACGACCTGGTCGCCCGGAGCTCGGTGCTGGTCCGGGCCGCCGGGGAGACCGTCTTCCGCGAGGGCGAGGAGAGCACGTCGGTCCTCGTCCTGCTCTCCGGACGGGTGCGGGCGAGGTCGGCCGGCGACGGCGGCATCTCGGTCACGCTCGGCCCGGGTTCGCTGCTCGGCGAGCTGTCGGCCGTCTGCGGGAAGCCGCGCACGGCCACCGTCCGCGCGGTGGACGCCGCGCGCCTGCTGGTCGTCCCGGTCGCGGAGTACCTCTCGCTCCTTGAGACGGACGGCGGGATCGCGACCGCTCAGCTGAGGAGATTCATCGGACGTTACCGGCAGACCGAACGCATGCGCGGCTGACCGTCCACCGGATCATCCCGTCCACCGGATCATCGCGCGCACCCCGCACATCAGGCGGCCTCCTGGGTTCAGCAGGAGGCCGCCCGCTACAACCAGGCCCCTCGATCGTCCTAGGCAGAAGACCAGGAGCTTTGATGAGCGTACAACGGACCCGGGACGACGGTCACCGGGAGCAGGGAGTGTTCATCCCCCGGCGGGTGCTGATCGGTGTCGCGATCGTGGTCATCGCGGCGATGGCGGCGACCCTGGCGGCCGTCGCCCCCGCCGTCGGGAATCCCGTCGGGGTGTTCGTGGCCGTCGCCGGGCTCCTGTACGGCCTGTTCGGCTCCCGGCGCAAAGACGGCCACCGCTGACACCCAGGGCGCCGACGGCGCCGAGGGCGCCGAGGGCTCCACACGTGTCAGGCGATGGCGTCCATCGCGCGTTCGAACGCGGGCGCGAAGCCGATGCGGCCGGCGATGCTGAGCAGCATCTCGTCCGGGTAGAGCTCCAGGTCGCCGGAGATGGCGCCGAGCTCCATCTCGTCCAGCCCGAGATCCGCGAAGATCGACATGTCCCCGACGGGGAGGACCTGGTCGAGCTCCTCGTCCGCGGGGATCGGGATGTCCAGATAGTCGAGCACCTGCCCGGCGAGCGGCCAGTCGACGGACGCGGTGACGTCCGACAGGAAGACCATGACGTCGTCGCCGAGCAACCGGATCGCGACGAAGAAGTCGTCGCCGACCGAGACCAGCCCTACCGTGCCACCGAGGCTCGGCTGCTGGCGCAGGGCGTGGATGAGCCCCGCGAGGTCCTCGGTCAACGCCACCGGGAGGATCTCGGCCTCCCAGCCCTCGTCTTCCCGGTACACCACGACGGCGAAGTCCGTCGCGTCCACATCCGTCATTTCCACCCCACCGGCACGTCTCTTGCCAGGGCATGGTCGCAGATGCGGCGCGCGCTCGTGCGCCCGACCGCCAAACTGGGGCCGCCACCCGCGCGCGGCCGTACCCGCGCGCGGGCCTTCAATTGATCCGGAAGGTCCGGCGGCGCAACGCCGCGTGGATCCGCGCGCGGCGGGATCGGTGCGGCGTCACCCTGCGGCGCAGCTCCCGGGCTTCGGCCAGTTCCCGCAGGAAGATCGCCCTGCGGCGCAGATGTTCGCGCACCTGCTCAGGGGAGATGTCGCCCTGCGGGCCCGGCCGCGTCCGGACGTCCTGCTCCTCTGTGACATCGGTCACCGGACCGTCCTCCAGGCCCCACCCACCACCATTCAACGGACGAGCT
>JBOHBY010001213.1:0-2410 GCA_050698635.1 Spirillospora sp. | reverse complement strand
CGTGTGGCGCTCCCCCGCGTAGGAAATGTCACATTCGGCGGGCCCGCGCCCCTCTGAGGGGTAAGGAATCTGGAGGTCAGGCATGTCCGAGAGCGCCACGGAGGACGCCGCGACGCGGGTGTTCGCCGATCACCGGGAACTGCTGTTCTCGGTCGTCTACAACCTGCTCGGCAGCGTCGCCGACACCGAGGACGTCCTACAGGACACGTGGCTGGCGTGGTCGGCCAGGAACGACACCGCGGCCGCGGCCGAGGACGGCGCTGGCGCCGGAGCCGGAGCCGGGGCCGGGGCCAAGGCCGGGGCGGCCATCGAGAATCCGCGCGCCTACCTGGTGCGGATCGCGGTGAACACCGCGCTGTCCCGGCAGGCCGACATCAGCCGCCGCCGCGAGACGTACGTGGGGCCGTGGCTGCCCGAGCCGCTGGTGAGCCGCGCCGACCCCGGCGATCCCGCCGAGCGGACGGAGGCGGTGTCGATGGCGCTGCTGGTCGTCCTGGAGACGCTGACGCCGCTGGAGCGGGCCGTGTTCGTCCTGCACGAGGTGTTCGGGTACGCGCACACCGAGATCGCCCCGATCCTGGACCGGAGTCCGGCGGCCGTCCGCCAGCTCGCCCACCGGGCGCGCGAGCACGTCCACGCCAGGCGGCCCCGCTACCAGGCCGACCCGAAGGTCCAGCGGCAGGTGACCGAGCGGTTCCTCAAGGCCGCCCTCGGCGGGGACATCGCCGCGCTGCTGGAGCTCATGGCGCCGGACGTGACGCTGTGGAGCGACGGGGGCGGCAGGCGCAGGCCGGCGCCGCTGCGTCCGCTCCAGGGCCGGGACAAGGTCGCCGGTGCGATCACCAAGGTCACGGCCCGGTACACGCCGAAGGGCCTGGACGTCCGGTACCGCATGGTCAACGGCGACCCGTCCGCGGTGCTGTTCGACGCGGACGCGCCGTTCGCCGTGATGGTCCTCGATCTCGACCCCGACGGCGACCGCGTCCGGGGCGTCTACGCCGTGACCAACCCGGACAAGCTCGCCCACATCGACGACGAGGACGAGTGAAGTTTCCTACCATTCGAGTCTGAATAGTTGACTATCATCGTCACCGCATGATTCGCTGTAGGCGATGGCACTGGCGGTCCACTGAGGAGGCGGCCGGGTCCGGTGTGGGTGGCACCGGGCCCGGCGACCGCACCCCGCCGCTGACCCGCCCCGGTGAATGGCCCCCGCCTCCGGGGGAAACGGGTCCTCATGGAGATTCCCCGGACCCTCGTGATCACCGGGCACTTCCCGCCGGAGCCCGGCGGCGTGCAGACGTTCACCTGGGAACTGGTGCGCCGCCTGCCCGCCGACCGGCTGCTCGTGGTCGCGCCCGCCTGGCCCGGGGACGCCGCCTTCGACGCCGGGCTCGGCTTCCCCGTCGTCCGGCGGCACGCCTACCTGCTGTTCCGCGGGCTGCGCGGGCTCGCCGCCCGGCACGGCGCCGACGTCGCGTGGATCACCGCCGCCGCGCCGTTCGCCATGTACGCGCCGCTGGTGAAGGCCGCGGGCGTGCACCGGCTGATCGGCTCGACCCACGGCCAGGAACTCGGCTGGTTCCGGTGCGCGCCCACCCGCGCCGCGCTGCGCGCCGTGGCCCCCGCCTTCGACGCGCTCACCTTCCTCAGCATGGGTACCCGGGGCGAGATCGCCGCCGCGCTCGGCGACCGGACGCGCCTGGTCCAGCTCGCCGGGGCCGTCGACCCGGTCCGGTTCCGTCCCGGGCTGGACGGCCGGGAGATCCGCCTGCGGCACGACCTGGGGCGGGGGCCGGTCGTGCTGAGCGTCTCCAGGCTCGTCCGCCGCAAGGGCCATGACCTGCTGCTGGACGCGTGGCCCGGCATCGTCCGGCGGCATCCGGACGCCCGCCTGGTGATCGTCGGAGACGGCCCCATGCGAAGCCACCTGACCGACCAGGCGGCCCGGACGTCCCCCGGCACCGTCACCCTCCCCGGCACGGTCTCCGCGGACGACCTCCCGCACTACTACGCCGCCGCGGACGCGTTCGTCCTGCCGTGCAGGGACACCCGCGGCGGGCTCCAGGTCGAGGGCCTCGGCCTCTCCGTCCTGGAGGCTTCGGCGGCGGGCCTGCCGGTCGTGGTCGGACGCTCCGGCGGCAGCCCCGAATCGGTCATCGACGGACGCACCGGCCTCCTGGCCGACGCCACCCGCGCGGACGGCCTGGCAGCCGTCCTGAACGAGCTGCTCGCGGACCCGGCCCATGCCCGCCGCCTGGGCGAGAACGGCCGCCGCTGGGTGTGCGAGAACTGGAGCTGGGACCGGGCCGCAGCCCGGCTCGCCGCCCTCCTCCGCGGCGCCCCCGCCGAACCGCCCGTCCCCGCCGAACGGTCCGTCCCCACCGGACCGCCCAGGGACGTCCACGGG
>JBOHBY010001212.1:0-2013 GCA_050698635.1 Spirillospora sp. | reverse complement strand
CGCTGGCGGAGGGCGCCGCCGCCGCGATCGCGTCCCGCGCGGGCGGCCGTGGACGGGACGTGCGGCGCCACAGGCTGCGGCTCCTGCTCGCCTGGGCGTCCGCGGCCGTGATCCGCGCGATCGTGTTACGCGGGGTGGCGGACACCCAGTGCGGTTTCAAGCTGTTCGACGGCGACCGGGCTCGGGCGGCGTTCGCGGCGTCGCGGGTGGACGGCTGGGGCTTCGACGTGGAGATCCTGTGCCTTTTCGCCCGGCGCGGATGGCCGGTCGCCGAGGTCCCGGTGCGGTGGACGCACCGGCCGGGCTCGAAGGTCCGGGCGTCCGGCTACGTGCGGACGCTCGGCGACGTCCTGGCCATCCGCGCCCGGTACGGCCGCTGCCGGATCGTCCCGCCGTCCCGGACCATGGACGGCGCCGCCACCGGAAGGCCGCGAACGCGTCCACGGGCGGCGGCGTGACCGGCACGCACAACAGAACGGTCAACTTCGCGGTGTGCGGTGGGTTCGTGCTGGCCGCGTTCACCGTCCTGAAGAATCTGTGGGCGGACCCCACCCGCCGCTATCTGGTGGACGGCTACCAGGACCAGACGCAGTGGGAATGGTTCTTCGCGGTGACGGCCCGTTCCGTCACGCACCTGGACGACCCGTTCTTCACCACCCTGCAGAACGCCCCGGACGGCGTGAACCTGATGGCGAACACCGTGATGCTCGGGGTGTCGGTGCCCCTCTCGCCGGTGACGCTGGCGTTCGGGCCGTCCGTCACCTGGGCGCTGGTGCTGACGTTCGGGCTCGCGGGGACCGCTACCGGCTGGTACGCGCTGGCCCGCCGCCAGCTCGGCCTGTCGCGCCCCGCCGCCGCCGTCGCGGGCGGGTTCTGCGGATTCGCGCCGCCGATGATCTCGCATGCGAACGCGCACCCGAACTTCGTCGCGCTGTTCGCCATCCCGTTCATCGTCGGACGGCTGCTGCGCCTGGCACGCGGTGACGGAGGCGTGCTGCGCAACGGCGTGTTCCTCGGTCTCCTCGTCGCTTACCAGGTCTTCCTGGGCGAGGAGGCGCTGCTGCTCGCCGCCACGGGCCTTGCCGTCTTCGGTGCCGCCTACGGTCTCGCACGGCCGGACATCGCGATGGCGCAGCGCGTCGCGGGCGGTCTGTCCATGGCGGGCCTGATCGCCGCAGCGCTGACCGCATACCCACTGACCAGGCAGTTCTTTGGACGGCAGAGCTACGACGGGCTCCTGCACGGCCCTGCGGGCAACGACGTCGTGACGCTCGCCGCGTTCGCCCGGCAGTCGCTCGGCGGGCACCAGGCCGTGCCGGGGCCGCTGGACGCGAGCCCGACCGAGCAGAACGCGTTCTTCGGCTGGCCGCTGCTGGTACTCGTGGCGGCGCTGGCCGTCTGGCTGCGCCGCGATCCGGTGGCGCGGGCGCTCGGCATCGTGGTCGTCGGCGCGGCCGCGCTGTCCCTGGGGCCGGAGATCATCGTGAACGGCGAGCCGACCGGCATACCCGGACCGTGGCGGCTGCTCGCCAGGTTCCCGCTGTACGAATCGGTACTCGAATCGCGGATGACGCTGGTGTGCGTCCCGCCGATCGGACTCCTGCTGGCGTTCGGCCTCGACCGCTTCCTCAACCGCTCCCTCGACCGCTCCCGCACGGACGCGCAGCACGGGAAACGGGCGCGGTTGGTGTGCGTGGTCGTGCTGGCGCAGGCGCTGGCCCCGATCGTCCCGAAACCGCTGCCCGCAGTGGACCGTCCGCCGGTGCCCGCGTTCTTCACCGAAGGCACGTGGCGGCGGTATGTCGGCCCCGGCCGGACACTCGTCCCGGCACCGTTGCCGGACGCCGCGTCCGCGAGGCCGCTGCGCTGGCAGGTCGAGGCGGGGTTCGGGTTCGCGGTGCCCGAAGGGTATTTCGTCGGCCCGTTCGGGCCACGGCGTCTCGGCGGGTACGGGGCTCCGCGCCGTCCGACCTCCGAACTGCTCCGCCGCGCCCGCGACGACGAAGACCCACC
>JBOHBY010001211.1:0-6309 GCA_050698635.1 Spirillospora sp. | reverse complement strand
CCTCATGGGCCTCGTCACCGATCGCGACCTGGTCATCCGCGGTCTCGCGGCGGGCGGTGACCCGGCCCGCGCCAGGATCGGCGGCATCGCCAGCCGGGCCACCGCCACCGTCGGGCCCGACGACTCGCTGGACCGGGCCGCGCAGATCATGCGGGAGCGGTCCGTGCGGCGGCTGCCCGTCATCGAGGACGGACGCCCGGTCGGCATCGTGTCCATCCGCGACCTCGCGGCAGAAGAGGACGCGAGGTCGCGGCCGGCCTCAGGGATGGCCGACGCCAACGCCAACGCCAACTCCAGCGCCAACTCCAGCGCCAGCGCTGCCCGTCCGAACGCTTAGCTCTTAGCCCGGGGGCGCGGCCGGGAGGACGGACAGCAGCCGGTCCAGGTCGTTCTCGTTGTTGTAGTAGTGCACGGAGGCCCGTACGGCCGACGGGAGGGCGTGCGGGTCGTATCCGTGTGAGATGGGGCTGGCGACAGAGACGTTGACGCCACGTTCCAAGGCGGCCCGCTTGATGTCGGCGGCGTCGTGGCCGTCCACGGTGAACGTGACTATCCCGGACGGCCGCACACCCTTGTCGAGGACCGTCGTACCAGGACGGGCGGCCAATTCCGTACGCAATTGTTGTGCGAGACCAATCACGCGCGTCTCGATTGCGGGCATTCCCAGGTTCGCCGCGTAGTCGGCGGCTACGCCCAGGGCTATCTGCCCGGCGGTATACCGTTCCCATGTCTCGAAACGGATCGCGTCCTGGCGCACCTCGACGTGGTTCGGTGACCTCCACGTGGCGGAGTGCAGATCGAGGAACGGCGGCTCCAGCGTCCGGACGATGTCGCGCCGCACATAAAGGAACCCTGTCCCGCGTGGGCCGCGCAGGAATTTGCGTCCGGTCGCCGACAGCATGTCGCAGCCGATTTCGTTGACGTCCACGGTCAGCTGGCCGACCGACTGGCACGCGTCCAGCAGATACAGGACGCCGTGCTCCCGGCAGAGCCGTCCGACCTCCGCGACCGGGTTGACCAGCCCGTTGTACGTAGGGACGTGGTTCAGCGACACCAGTCGAACCCCGCCCTTGGACAGTTCGGCCTCCAGTGCGTCTAGGGAGAGTGTCCCGTCGGGCTCGTCCGGGACGGCCTCGACCCGCACACCCTTGGCGGCGACCACCTGCTGGTAGGCGATCGCGTTGCTGGCGTACTCGCTCGTCGTCGTCAGGATGCGGTCGCCGTCGGCGAACGGGATCGCGAAGAACGCCATGTCCCACGCTCGGGTGGCGTTCTCCACGTAGGCGATCTCGTCCGCGTGCGCCCCGATCAGCCCGGCCACCGCATCGTAGAAATGGGCGAGGGCCGCCGCGTTCCGTTCCGCCGCCTCGTACCCGCCGATCGTCGACTCCAGCGCGAAGTGCGCCGTCACCGCGTCGATCACAGGACGCGGCGGCAGCGCGGCGCCGGCGTTGTTGAGGTGGGCCACGTTCGCGCAGCCGGGGGTGTCGGAGCGGAGTTCGTCGATGTCCACGTGCCGCCTTCCTCGAAAATCTTCGATCTCCGAACCTCGAACCTTGATGCTCGATGCTCGGTGTCTCGAAAATGTCGTACCCGTCCGGCACTGTGGTCCACGGGTCGCATGCCGCACGGTTCGCTCGCCGCACGGTTCGCTCGCCGCACGGTTCGCTCGCCGCACGGTTCGCTCACCGGACGGGTCGCTCACCGGACGGGTCGCGTCCCGGGCGGTTCGCTTGACCTCAACCATCGTTGAGGTCGCATGCTGGCCCCACCAGGCTCACGATCAGAGAAATGGCTCAGCGGGGGTGCGGGATGGACATGGAAGTCACCGCGTGGATGTCGCTACACCACGCGATGCACGCGCGCGACAGCAGACCGTTCTCGAAGGCGACGCTGCGCCGCATCGCCGGGTTCGCGCGCCCGCACCGGCGGGCCTTGGGCGCCTTCCTCACACTCAGCGTGGCCATGGCCGTCCTCACGGTCGCCACGCCCGTGCTGGCCGGGCAGGTCGTCAACGCCATCGTCGACCATTCCGCCACGTCCACGGTCGTGGGCCTGGCCGTGCTGATCGCGATCCTCGCGCTCGGCGAGGGCGGGCTCGGGCTAGCCAACCGGTGGCTGTCGGCCCGCATCGGCGAGGGGCTGATCCTCGACCTGCGCACCTCCGTGTTCGACCACGTCCAGCGGATGCCGGTCGCCTTCTTCACCCGGACGCGTACCGGCGCCCTCGTCAGCCGCCTCAACAACGACGTCATCGGCGCCCAGCGCGCCTTCAGCGACACCCTCTCCGGTGTCGTCAGCAACCTGGTGACCGTGCTGCTCACGTTCGCTGTGATGGTGCGGATCTCCTGGCAGATCACCCTGCTCGCCCTCGTGCTGCTGCCCGTGTTCGTCCTCCCGGCCCGCCGCATGGGCCGCCGCCTGGCGCGTCTCGAACGCGAGGCCGCCTCCCACGACGCGGCGATGAGCACGCAGATGACCGAGCGCTTCTCCGCGCCCGGCGCGACGCTGGTGAAGCTGTTCGGCCGCCCCGCCCGCGAGTCCGCCGAGTTCGCCGCGCGGGCCCGGCGCGTCCGCGACATCGGCGTCCGCACCGCCATGGTGCAGCACGTGTTCATCACGGCGCTCACGATGGTGTCCGCGCTGGCGCTCGCGCTCGTCTACGGGCTCGGCGGCTACCTCTCCCTGCGCGGCCACCTCGACGCCGGAGCCGTCGTCGCCCTCGCGCTGCTTCTCACCCGCCTCTACGCGCCGCTCACCGCGCTGGCCAGCGCCCGCGTCGAGGTGATGAGCGCCCTGGTCAGCTTCGAGCGCGTCTTCGAGGTCCTGGACATGCGCCCGCTCGTCGCAGAGAAGCCCGAGGCCGAGATCCGTCCCGTCCCGGACGGGCCCGTCTCCGTCGAGTTCGACGGGGTCCGGTTCGCCTACCCGTCCGCCGACAAGGTCTCCCTCGCCTCGCTCGAAGAGGTCGCGACCCTCGACACACGCGGCGGCGTCGACGTCCTGCACGACGTCTCCTTCCGCGCCGAGCCGGGCCAGATGGTCGCGCTGGTCGGCTCGTCCGGCGCGGGCAAGTCGACGATCGCGCAACTCCTCCCGCGCCTCTACGACGTCGACACCGGCGCCGTCCGGCTCGGCGGCGTGGACGTCCGCGACCTGTCCTTCCAGGGCATCCGCGACACGCTCGGCATGGTCACGCAGGACGGCCACCTGTTCCACGAGTCGATCCGCGAGAACCTCCTTCTCGCCCGTCCCGACGCCCCTGAGGGCGACCTGTGGGACGTCCTGCGCCGCGCCCGCCTCGACACCCTCATCAAGGGCCTCCCCGACGGCCTCGACACCATCGTCGGCGAGCGCGGCTACCGCCTGTCCGGCGGCGAACGCCAGCGCCTCACCATCGCCCGCCTCCTCCTGGCCCGCCCCCGCGTCGTGATCCTGGACGAGGCCACCGCCCACCTCGACTCGACGTCCGAGGCCGCCGTCCAGGAGGCCCTCACCGAGGCCCTCGACGGCCGCACCGCCATCGTCATCGCCCACCGCCTCAGCACCATCCGCGCCGCCGACCTCATCCTCGTCGTCGAAGACGGCCAGATCATCGAACGCGGAACCCACACCAACCTCTTGGCCGCCAACGGCCGCTACGCCGACCTGTACCGCACCCAGTTCACCGACCAACCCCCCTTGGAACCCGCCATCGCCTAACCCCCGTCCGTCCGCGCCCCCAACCGCCCAACCCCCGTCCTGCCCCAAACCCCCCCGTCCCGCCCCAACCCGCCTCCACCCGCGACCAGCCACGGCCTCACCCACCGGCAACCGCCTGGCGTCGCGGTCATGCTGGCGCTGTCGGAGATCGCGGTCGCGTCGTGACACACCGACCGCCTCGGCCGCGGCCATCAGGTGATCGGTCCCCTCGGTGCGCAGCCGGTTGGTGACGGGCACGCTACGTGCTCATCGTTGAGCGGCAAGCGACACCCTGATCAGAGCTTTCCCGCCAGCAGCACGGTCCGGTGGCCGCCCAGCTGTCGTCCGACCTCGGCGACGAAGTCCCGCTTCAGCGGCGGCCAGTTCCAGAAGGTGAAGCCAAGGTGCCCCAAGGCGAAGTAGTCCTCTGCCCACCTCCAGGCGGAGGGCTCCACCGGCCGGCCGCAGGACGGACACGCGATGACGCCGTCGCCTCCTTCCGACCATTCCTCGAAAACCTCGCTGAACGGGGCCCAAGCCTCGCTGATCAGCTCCCAGTGGTCGTCGACGAGCCGGATCTCACTCGTGCAGTGCGGACACGTCACCGCCTCCGCCTCGCCTTGCCCCGCATCGAAGACCCTGCGTCCCACGGTGATGTCCAGGCCGTTGGTCCACAGGCCCTGCCACCCGTCATCTGATGACGGATCCTCCAACGCCTGCCCGACAGCGGGCCCGGGTGGATGGCCGACCTCGGCTCCCAGCACGCAGTCCGTGCGTTCGGCCAGGACGATCCCCTCGGATATCAGCCAGTCCCGCAGCCTGGCCGCGAGGCGGTCCGCGTCCTCCGCACCCGCCTCGACGTCGACGATCGTCTGAAACCAGTCGCCCATCTACCGTCCTACCTCCGCCGGGAACAGCCGTTGTCGCCCGCTCCATCATCGATCACCATCAGGCCGGTCGGCCATCGGGGCGGGAAGCGTAGCCGACCTCGGAAGCGTCAGCCAGCATGGCGTGGCCTAGGCGCACTCGAGGTTCAGAAACGGGCACTCGGCCGCGCCCGGCGTCCAGTTGCGCTCAGGATCCAGACGCGGCCACCGCGTCCAGCGGCGGCTTGGCGTTCAGGCGTTTGGCGCTTGGCCGCAGCCCTCGCGTTCAGGCGTGCCCGGCATGCTCAGCCACGCCGGTCGTCCAGCCACGGTCGGCGGCCAGCCGCACCGCGTGTCCAGCCGCACCGCGTGTCCAGGTGTGCCGCGTGTTCGGGTGTGCCTGGCGTGGTCGGTCGCGCCAGGCGTCCAGTCACAGTTGGTGTCTAGCGGCAGCGCGTGTCCGGCCGCAGCGCGTGTTCAGGTGTGCCGCGTGTTCAGGTGTGGTCGGGGTTCAGTTGCGGCCGGCGTGTCTGGACGTGGCTTGGCGTTCGGGTGCTCGGTGTTGAGGCGCAGCTTGGGCGTCTAGGCGCGGCTAGCGTTGGTGCGGTCGGCTGGTGCTGGTTTGGTTGGGCGGCAGCGGTGGCGGTGGGCGGGTGGGTTTGAGGGGCGTGGCCTGGGGATGACACGCGGCGTGTGAAGGGATTGCCTGTCTTGGGGTGGGTTTTCGTGACGGCCCTCAGGCGGCGCGGCCGGATCGGGGAGGGCGCGAGAATGGTTGACCGTAGTGAGTTGCCGGCTCCTGAGCAGGGGCTGGTGCTGACGCATTTTCTGACCGTGCGGGACGTCGCCAGGTCCCGCGCGTTCTACGCGGACGTCCTCGGCGGCGAGGTTGTACTGGAGGAGAACCCCGCCATCGTGAAGGTCGCCAACACCTGGATCATCATGAACCCCGGCGGCGGGCCCACCCCGGACAAACCCGGCATCACGCTGACGGCGCCCGAGGCCGGTGACCCGGTTTCGGCGTTCATGAACGTTCGCGTTGCCGACATCGCGGCCTTTTACGCGTCCGCGACCGCGCGGGGCGCCGAGTTCCTCACCGAGCCGATCGACCGCAAGGCGGAGGTGCGCTGCTACATGCGTGATCCGGACGGCCACCTGATCGAGGTCGGTCAGGCCACCGGCATGCTCGAAGGCGTCTACGCCGATCCGCCCGCCACCGCCTCCGGCTAGCCGATCCCGCCGAGGACCTGGTGGAGGGCGCGCAGGACGTGGGAGCGCCACCCGCTGCCCATGCCCCGGAACGCGTAGGCGTGGACGGGGTCGTCCAGGTCGAAGCCCGCGTGCCGGATGAACAGGCGGGTGCCGCGGCCTTCGGGGACGAGCCGCCAGGTCACCGTCGTGTCGAGGGTCCCGCCGCCCCAGCTGATCCGCAGCAGCCGCTCGGTGTCGATGTCGAGAACCTGGCAGGCGATCGTCCCGTCGAAGCCGACGTTCGGGATCGGACGGGTCGCGAACGTGAACCGGTGGCCAGTGACGGGCTTGAAGTCGTTCGGCATCAGCCACCGCGCCAGCAGGTCCGGGTCGGTTAGCGCCCGCCACACCTTGGCCGGCGGATGCGGGAGGAACTCGTCCACCTCGATGGCCGTCGTGTCGTCGCTCACGCCGTCGCCTCGGCGAGGTTCGCGGCCTTCGGGACGGGCGTCACAGGTCGTCCTCCTCGTCCAGCAGTTTCCGCAGGTCGGACAGCTTCTCGCGCCAGAAC
>JBOHBY010001210.1:0-5852 GCA_050698635.1 Spirillospora sp. | reverse complement strand
GTCTCCAGCGTCGCCGCGACCTCCGCGCGCAGCTCACCGACCGCCACGCGGACGTCCTCATGCCCTCCTGCCAGCTCGGCGGCCCACACGGGCAGCGCCTCCACCTCCCAGGACGGCCCCGCCACCGGCTCCCCGCGGCGCGGCGCGGGAACGACCGAGGCCTCGTGCGCAGGTGCAGAGCCAGGAGGTTCGGAGCCAGCAGGTTCGAAGCCAGGAGGTTCGGCGCCGGTCGTCTCCGCGACACGGTCCGCGATCGAGGACGCCGCCCCGGCCAGCTCGGCGGCCTCGCGCCGGGTGGCGGCCCTGCGTTCGGCAAGCCACTTCTCGACCTGCGTGAACACCTCCGCCGCGAAGAGCCGCTCCAGGACCTTGCGGCGCTCGTCCACTCCCGCGCGCAGGAAGCCCGCGAACTCCCCCTGCGGCAGCAGCGCGACCTGGCAGAACTGGACGGCGGTCATCCCGAGCATCCGCGACACCAGGTCGCCCGCCTCGTCCAGCCGCGTCGTGAGCCCGATCCACGCGCCGTGCTCGAACTCCTCAATGACGACCTTGGCGTGCTCGGTCGTCGTCCCGGAGCCGCGCCGCTTCGGCCGCTCCCACGCGGGCGAGCGCGCCACGCGCAGGCGGCGGCCCCGGATCGTCGTCTCCAACACCACACGCGGCGCCGCGCCAGGCGCCGCGTGGTCGCTGCGCAGCCCCTTCACCGCGTTCCGGACGCCCGGCACCTGCCCGTAAAGCGCGAAGCAGACCGCGTCCAGGACGCTGGTCTTGCCCGCGCCCGTCCGGCCCTGGATGAGGAACAGCCCGGCGTCGGACAGCGCGTCGAAGTCGATCTCCTCGGTCCCGGAGAACGGGCCGAACGCGCTGATCTCCAGCCGGTGAAGCCTCACGCCATGGCCTCCTTACGGCGGAACGCCTCGAACGCCTCGTCCAGAAGGGCACGCTCGGCGGGGCTCGCCGGACCGTCGGTGACCTCGGCCACGAAGTCGCCCGCTATGTCGGGGCCGGAACGTTCACGTGCGCGGTCGGACCAGGTGCGGGCGGCGTCCGTCCCGCCGCCCTCGGGCTCGAACCCAAGGACGAGCGTGTGCGGAAACCGGCGCCGCAGCCGCTCCATCGCGGCCGACGGACGGCGCGCGTCAGTGATCGTGACCTGCAACCAGCGGTCTTCGAACCGGTCGAGTGACGGGTCGCCGAGCAGATCGTCGATCCGTCCGCACACCCGGGCCAGGCGGCGCGGCACGGGCGCCTCCACGAACTCCGCCGCGATGCGGCGGTCGCCACGGCCGTCGCGGCCGTCGCGCAGGTCGACGATCCAGGACCCCTTGACGTGCTTGTCCTCCGAGAACGAGTACGCGAGCGGCGAGCCGGAGTACCGCACGCGGTCATTGACGCACCAGGCCCCGTGCAGATGGCCGAGCGCCGCGTAGTCGACGCCGTCGAACACCGACACCGGCACGTGCGACGACCCGCCGACCGAGATGTCGCGTTCGCTCTCGCTCGCCGCGCCGCCGGTGACGAACGCGTGCGCCAGCACCACCGAGCGCAGGTCGCGGCGGGCGGCGTCCTCCCGGACGCGGCGCATCGCCTCGGTCAGCGCGGCGGCGTGGCTGCGCTCGTCGAGGTCCCACGGGTGCCGGACGAGCTCGGGCTCCAGATACGGGATGCCGTAGATCGCGGCGTCCCCGATGACGACCGGCTCCCCCACGGCGGCGAAATCAGTGCGGACGTGCACGCCCGACTTGTCCATCAGCGCCGACCCGAACCCGAGGCGGCGCGCCGAGTCGTGGTTGCCCGCGATCAGCACGACCCGGGTGCGGGCGGCGAGCCGCTCCAGCGCCTCGTCGCACAACCGGACGGCGTCGACCGCGGGCAGCGCCCGGTCGTAGACGTCCCCGGAGACCAGCACGCAGTCGACCCGCTCCGCCGCCACGGTCTCGACCAGGTGGTCGACGAACGCCGCCTGTGCGGCCAGCAGGTCCTCGCGATGAAAAGATCTGCCGAGATGCCAGTCCGAAGTGTGCAGAATTCGCATGTCGCAAGCAACCATAGGCATCCCGTCCGACACATCCCGCGCAGAAACGCCGGTGGCCTCGAAACATTCTTCGAATGGCACGCGTCCGTCCAGCCCCGGCGCTGCCATAGGGTGACGACGTGAGCGAGCGCCCTTACGTGCTGCTTAGTTGCGCGATGTCCGCCGACGGCTATATCGACGACGCGAGCCCCGAGCGGCTCCGGCTGTCCAGCGCCGCCGACTGGGACAGGGTCGACGCCGTACGCGCGAGCTGCAACGCAATCCTGGTGGGCGCCGGGACGGTCCGCGCCGACGACCCCCGGCTGCTGGTCAAGTCCGCGCGGCGGCGGGAGCGGCGGGCCGAGCGCGGCCTGCCGCCCGACCTCACCAAGGTCACGCTGACCTGGAGCGGCGACCTGGACCCCGCCGCACGCTTCTTCACCACCGGCGCGTCTCCGAAGCTGGTGTACGCGCCGACCCGCACGGTGGCCGAGCTGGCGCCCCGGCTGGACGGCGTCGCCGAGGTCGTCGACGCCGGAGACCCGCTCACGCTGGACATGATGCTCGGCGACCTCGCGGCGCGCGGCGTCCGGCGGCTGATGGTCGAGGGCGGCGGTGGCGTCCACACGCTCTTCCTGACGGCCGGGGTCGTGGACGAGCTGCAACTCGTCGTCGCGCCGTTCTTCATCGGCGACCCGTCCGCGCCGCGGTTCGTGCTGTCCGGGGTGTTCCCGCAGTCGCCGGACCGTCCGATGCGCCTGGAGGAGGCCACCCGCATCGGCGACCTGGCGCTGCTGCGCTATCTCACCGGGACCGCTCGTGGATGACTTCGGGTGGCTGGAACTGGCCTGCGACCTGGCGAGACTGTGCCCACCGTCCCGCACGGCCTTCTCGGTCGGCGCAATCATCGTCAGCGCGGACGGCCGTGAACTCGCCCGCGCCCACTCCCGCGAGCACGACCCGAACGACCACGCCGAAGAGGCCGCCCTCGCCAAGCTCCACCCAAACCTCCCGCCCACCAACGGCTGGCCCAGCGCGAAAACCACCCACCCAACCCTCTCCAGCCCGACCGGCACGAGAACCCCTGGCGCAGGAACGACCGGCTCAGACCTCTCGGGCCCGCCCGGCGCGGAAACCACCAGCCCGGACCTCTCTGACCCGACCGGCGCGAAAACCACCCACCCGACTCCCTCCGGCGCGACCGGCGCGGGAACCCCCGGCCCGGATCTCTCGGGCGCCACCGTCTACAGCTCGCTCGAACCGTGCGGGCGGCGCGCGTCGCGGCCGCACCCGTGCGCGGAGCTGATCGTCGCGTCGGGCGTCCGGCGGGTCGTGTTCGCGTGGCGGGAACCGGCGCTGTTCGCCGAGGGGACGGGCGCGGAGATCCTCGCGGCGGCGGGCGTCGAGCTGGTCGAGCTGCCCGCCATGGCCGACCGAGCCCGCGAGCCGAACGCCCACCTCCTCTAGCACGCCCGTCGTGGTCGCTGTGGCCCGGTAGCGCCTCATCACCCTCCAGCACGACCTCGTCCCTCTAGCACCTCATCTCCCTACAGCACGGCCTCATCACCCTCCATATCGCCCTCCGCGAGGGGCTTCATCGCGCGCTAAGACGGCCTCATCCGCCCTCTACGCGGCCTCACCTGCGCTCTAGGGCGGACTCATCTGCGCTCTAGGGCGGGCTCATCGCCCTTGCCAACGTCCGGGGATCACGTGCGATGCTGTGACCAAGCAAGCATTTGGTCAGCACCGTCACCCCGGGCGGGCAGGGAGGCACGGCAGCATGCGCGAGCACGATCGGCTGTTCATCGGCGGCGAGTGGACCACCCCGGCGGGCACCGCCACGATCGACGTCATCTCCCCGCACACCGAGGAGGTGATCGGACGGGTCCCCGAGGGCACCGAGGCCGACATCGACGCCGCCGTCGACGCCGCGCGCCGCGCGTTCGACGACGGCCCCTGGCCCCGGATGACGCCCGCCGAACGCGCCGGGATCGTCGGGCGGCTCTCGGCCATCTACGCCGAGCGGCAGGGCGCGATGGCGGAGCTGGTCACCGCCGAGATGGGCTCGCCGATCATGTTCTCGGTGTTCGGGCAGGCCGCCGTCCCGCAGCTGGTGCTCCAGTACTACGTCGACCTCGCCGCCGCCTACACCTGGGAGGACGAACGGCCGGGGATGCTCGGCCCGGTCACCGTGACGCGGGAGCCGGTCGGGGTCGTCGCCGCGATCGTCCCGTGGAACGTGCCGCAGTTCACGCTCATGCTCAAGCTCGCCCCGGCCCTCATCGCCGGCTGCACCGTGGTCGCCAAGCCGTCCCCGGAGGCGCCGCTGGACGGCTTCCTGCTCGCCGAGTGGATCGAGGAGGCCGGGATCCCGGACGGCGTCGTCAACATCGTCCCTGCCGGGCGCGAGGCCGGCGCGCACCTGGTCGCGCACCCCGGCGTCGACAAGGTGTCGTTCACCGGCTCCACCGCCGCCGGACGCGAGATCGCGCAGGTGTGCGGACGGCAGCTCAAGCGCGTCACGCTGGAGCTCGGCGGTAAGTCCGCCGCGATCGTCCTGGACGACGCCGACCTCACGGCCACCCTCGAGGGCTTCAAGCTGGCGGCGCTGATGAACAACGGGGAGGCGTGCGCCGCGCAGACCCGCGTCCTGGCGTCCCGCCGCCGCTACGACGAGGTCGCGGACGCCCTCGCGGCCATGGTCGGCGGCCTGGTGGTCGGCGACCCCGCCGACTACGGCACCGAGATCGGCCCGCTGGTGTCCGAGCGCCAGCGCGAACGCGTCGAGAACTACATCCGTGTCGGCGAGGACGAGGGCGCCAAGCTGATCACCGGCGGTCTGGACCGTCCGCACGACCGCGGCTGGTACGTCGCCCCGACCGTCTTCCGCGACGTCGGCAACGAGATGCGCATCGCCCGCGAGGAGATCTTCGGACCGGTGCTCGTCCTCATCCCCTACGACGACGAGGACGACGCCGTCGCGATCGCCAACGACAGCGAATACGGGCTCGGCGGCTCCGTCTGGACGTCCGACGTCGACCACGGCATCGACATCGCCCGCCGCGTCCGTACCGGAAGCTGCGGCGTCAACATGTACACACTCGACCCGAACACGCCGTTCGGCGGCTACAAGAACAGCGGCCTCGGCCGCGAGCTCGGCCCGGAGGGACTCCTGGCCTACCTGGAGCACAAGTCCATCCCCCGGGCCTCCTGACCTGGTCAGCACAGGAGTGACACCCCCCAACCGTGCCGGGCACGGCAGGCCCGGACCGCTTCGGCGGACGGGTCGCCGCTGACCAGCAGCCGGACGCCCGGAACGGGAACCTGGCCATGGTCGAACGCGATCGCGCGGAGCGTCGCGGGCGTGACGACCGCGACGGTCACCCCCTTCTCAAGGATCGTCTCGAGCAGCTCACGCGAGCCCGCCGCGGCCACGCCGACAACGCTGGCGCCCTGGGTTATGCACAGATCGACGAGACCGACCCACGTCAGCGCGGGTACGTCCACTCCGGACAGAGCCAGCACGTCACCCTTGCCAAGGCCCAACACCCCGCCAAGCCGGTAGAGATCGGCAAGCCGATCGGCATGCGTGACGTCCTCGGACGATGTACACACCCGCAACGCCGTGTCACGCAGCGGGTCCAGGGACAACGGGACACCGCTCCCGGCCCCTGGCTCCAGCAGCCGCCCAAACGACGTCGTGCCCGGAACGTCCCCAAACGCAAAGACCTGTCTGACATGCGACCGGTCCGCCGCCGCGAGGGAACAGTCGGCCGTGCCCTCCCCGGTCAGCAGGAAGCGGGCGCCGGACTCGTTCATCAGGGCCGCGACCTCGGCG